>CALGUT010000773.1 GCA_937920335.1 uncultured Opitutales bacterium | reverse complement strand
GTTCCGACTCTTACCCTTCTTACTCATTTGTTTTCTGTCTGTTCCGGTATTTGCGGGAACGCTTCGCCTTGATAAAAGTGGGGATAAAATATCGGTTTTTCGAGAGAATGGGACTGAGCCGATTCTTGTAGAAAACGTGCGTGAGGACCACCGTCCCTACATCCACCCGATCGTCGCTCCCGATGGTAAGGGTGTATTGACGGAATATAGTCCAGGGCATCATCCACACCAAACGGGTCTCTATTGGGGGTTCACGCGAGTAAATGGGCGTGACTATTTTCATAATCCGTCGAACGGTTATTGGAAATTACTTGAAGCCAATGTGATTTCCGGTGAGGGAGAGGTTGTTCAATGGGAGACAATCTATCATTTGCTGGATGAGGATGGAACGGCTTTGATGGAAGAGACCCAGGTGTGGTCGATGAGGGATGCCGGCGACGAGTATTTCATTGATCTGGTATGGTCTGGAAAAGCGCACACCGACCTAACGATTTCAGAGTATAAATACGGTGGCCTGTTTCTGAGAATGCCTTTCGGAAAGGGCGTTGAGGGTGAAGTGGTCAATAGTTCTCGTTCAAGGAATGAAAGAGCCGAAGGTCAGCGGGCTTCGTGGGTCAATGTAGGTATGCAAATAGAGGGGCGCGATCCGGATGATTGGGGGCACATTGCCATACTGGATCATCCGGACAACGACGCTTACCCGATGCCTTGGCGGGTTGATAATCAATTGGGTGTGGGTCCGGCTCGATCGATACTGGGGGATTGGGAAATTCCAGCAGGAGCAACCAAGACGTACAGACACCAATTTAAGGTCTACACGGGGCGGTTGAACGATCTTCATATGCATGAGGATTGGAAAGCTTACACTGGCCTGGGCAATAATAACGCCGAGTGGATCGCTGCGAGAAATGAAGCGAAGGAAGCAGAGTTTTTAACCGGGGAAGAAGCCATCGCCAAAATGACCGTTCCAGATGGACTTGAAGTAACTTTAGTGACTTCTGAACCGCAGATCACTCAGCCATTGGCCTTTTGCTGGGATGACCGGGGTCGCCTATGGATTGCTGAGAATCGAGACTACGAAACACGCAGAAGCGGTTTTTCGAATCACGGCGATAGTCGTATTCTGATTCTTGAAGATATCGATGGTGATGGAAAAATGGATACGAAGAAAGTATTTCTGGAAGGCGTGCCCTTTCCATCTGCTATTGCCGTCGGCTTTGATGGTTTATGGCTAGGTGCTCCGCCAAACTTGATGTTTGTGCCTGATAGAGACGGTGATAACAAAGCGGACGACGAGATTGAAGTTCGCTTAACCGGTTGGGGAATTCGTGACCGTCACGAAGTGCTTAACAGTTTTATCTGGGGTCCCGATGGATGGCTTTATGGTTGTCAGGGATTTGCGACACCTTCGACCGTTGGTAAACCCGTAGATGGAGGACGGGTTTTCAAGAAAGGGGATCCGTTTCCGATCAGCCAGGATGTAGTCGATGGACAGTTTATTGATGGAGGAATTTTTCGCTATCATCCGACTAAAGACCGCTTTGAAGTCGTTTCCCACGGTTTTAGTAATCCCTGGGGCTTGGACTTCGATGATAATGGCCAAGCATTTATTTCGGCCTGCGTAATACCTCACGCGTTCCATGTTATTCAGGGTGGCATTTTTCACCGCCAAGGTGGCAAACACATCAATCCTTACGTCTATTCCGATATTCAGACTATCGTAGATCATCGCCACCGTTCCGCTCATGGAGGTGCACGTGTCTATTTGGCTGACTTGTTGCCTGAAAAATATCACAACAAATTGTTCATGGCTAATATCCATGAGCACGCCTTGTTAAACGATGAGCTCGTACGCAATGGGTCTGGATTCATAGCTAAGCATGGCGAAGACACCGTATTGGCTAACGATCCCCAGTGGATCGGGTTCAGTTTAGAGATCGGACCGGAAGGGGCTATCTATATGCTCGACTGGCACGACGGCGATATCTGTGGCAATGACGTTCAGGATAAGGATACCGGACGGGTCTTTCGATTAGCCCCGGAAGGAACGCCGTTTCCGACAAATTTCAATTTGAAAGATCTGAGTGATTCAGAACTGGTCGACATGCAGCTTCACAAAAACGATTGGTATGTGCGCCATGCCCGTGTGATTTTGCAGGAACGTGCAGAAGAAGGTGTTTTGTCAATAAGCGTACACGATCGGTTGTGGGAGATGTTTGAGGAGCAAGCCGATCCTGGTCGCAAGCTTCGTGCTCTATGGGCATTGCATGTGACGGGTGGTGCTTCCCAAAAGCAACTGGTTAAGGTTCTGGATAATCCTGCCGAGTATGTCCGAGCTTGGGCCATCCAATTACTGTGTGAGGATATGGATCCCGGGAATGCGGCTTTGAAAAAGTTCGCAAGTATGGCGAGGTCTGATACTTCACCTGTGGTCCGTCTTTATTTGGCTTCCGCGTTGCAACGTATTCCAAAAAGAAATACTTGGGAAATTGCCAGTGGTCTTTTGATCCATGCCGAAGACGAAGATGATCACAATATCCCCAAAATGATTTGGTTCGGTATTGAGCCACTGGTTCCTGGAGATCCCGTTAAGGCTCTACAGCTGGCCGCTTCGAGTAAAATTCCGATGGTCGCGCAGTTTATCGCGCGTCGGGCTACATCAGGCCAACTGTTAGATGTGGTAGTCGCTGAGATCGCAAAGGCCCAATCGAATGTCACCCGTCAAACCCTATTAGAAGGTATGCGGGACGGATTGTTGGGGCAACGGGATCTGAGTGCGCCTGTGAATTGGTCGAAGATTGAATCCAGTATGCTGAAAGTCGAAAATCTGCGAAATTTGGTTCTGCAGATAGGACAATTGTTTGGTAGTGCTGAAGCAGGTAAAGCTCAATTAGCTCAGCTAAATGATTCGTCAAC
>CALGUT010000772.1 GCA_937920335.1 uncultured Opitutales bacterium | reverse complement strand
ACACCTGATTTGGGCCGACCAATCAGTGATGAACCTTTGGATGCTTAAGATCGGTATTCCCATTAGTACTGACCATCGCTTTAATTTCCAACCTCTCCTACTGGATAAGCGTCGAGGCAAATCCGAGTATAAGGATATTCATTTGTTTCATTTCAATGGAATGGTCGTAACCGGTCATCTCGAACTCTTGATGAATATGTGCCTATTATGCTGGAGACTACCGTTGATTGGCCGCGGATTCTATTTTCTATTCCATCGCTTCTTCTTTTCCCAAAATACGGTAAGATTTCCGAAGCTGAACGGGGTGCTAAGACTCCTCAACCGACCGTTTAAAAGCTGGAGCGATTAACCCTTTCTAATCCAGCGGAGCACACCACACATTACTCGTAAATCTTCCAGGTCGCGGATCCTCAGCACTCGTATCTTTCTGCCCACCAAAAACATACAAGCTTCCTTGAAAAACGGCACACACCATCGACTTGACTCGATAGACCAAGGATCCGCGCTTGGACCAGGTGTTGGTCGCCGGATCGTATTCTTGAATGGCATCCGTTAAGAAAATCTCATGCGTGTCCGGATCCTGAAGTTCCATGCCACCTACCACCAATACCTTGCCATTGTGAGTAACCACCGTGCAGTCGTTATGCGATACTTGTATGGGAAGCGGAGCAATTAGCTCCCACGTCTTGGTCTTAAAACTGTAGCGGGCGACCTCTGGGAATACGTCTTCCATTCCGAACTTAGCATCATACACATCGGGGTTGCCGTTTTTGGGTGGAGTTTCTCCTATTTGTCCACCCGGCAGATATAGATAGTCGTCAAGGATAACACTTCCACGGTGAGTCCCTTCTAAAGGCGTCTCCGGTTCGTCGGCCCAAGAATCTGCAAGCGGTTTACCATCCTTTACCGGCATACTCCAATGAATGGTTGCAGTTGATTTTCGGTCTGCTTCCGCACCCCCTATAACGTGAATTTTTCCATCATAAAACTGTGCGGTCGAGCCATACATGGGCCGGGGAAAATCGATAAACCGAGTCCACTCACACGTTTCCAGATCCAGTATATAACAAGTTGCGATGCATGGATGAACACGGGGGCCTAACTGACCGCCTAACCAGTAGAGGTATCTATCAGACTCACAGGCAATTGCCTGATGAGTTTGAGCAGCATCAACGGGAATCTCAATATCTCGTAGCCATTGATTGGACTCCAGATCGTATATACTAATTTGGTTACTCACCTCCAGCTCCCAACTACGATAGCCTCCACCTATCAGAACGTTGTTTCCAACCCTCATTCCCGCAGCCGAATATAACATACGGTTTCCATAACCCTTTAGCTTCCAATCCATATCTCCATTACTCGATTGGTATCTTTCAAAGGCCCGTTTATCCTGAATCCTTACCGCCAAATGCGGATTAACCTTAGAGATCAAATTCCCCAGGAACAAATTGATTTTTTGCTTGGCTGTCATAACTGGTTAATAGTGAGACTTTCGACACGATCTGTAATGAAACGATCGCATCGAAATACGCGGAGTTAAGCTAGGCCATCAACGCCGATAATAGACCTCAAGCCTACGTTACAAAATTTTAATACCGCCTCTTCTTACGGCGACCATAACCACGGGATGAATTTCCCTTTTTAGGAGCTGCATCTTTTCCGCTACGAAGCAGCTCTATCTGATCACGTAACAAGGCCGCGCGCTCAAACTCAAGGTCCTCCGCAGCCTGTAGCATCTCAACTTCCATTTCTGCGATCACTTGCTTCCGCTCATCACCGCCCAATGCCTCTGCCACCAAGTTGGATTTCTCCTCCTTGACCTTATAGACCAAACTCGATTGAATCGACCGCTTCACACTCTTGGGAGTAATACCGTGCTCCGCATTGAATGCCTCCTGCCTTTCTCTACGATAGGCGGTAATATCCATCGTTTTAGTCAGCGAATCATTCATTTTGTCTGCATATAAAATAACGCGCCCTTTCTCATGCCTCGCTGCCCGACCAGCCGTTTGCACAAGGCTCGTGTAGTTTCTCAAAAAACCCTCTTTGTCTGCATCAAGGATAGCTACCAAAGCTACTTCGGGCAGGTCCAATCCTTCTCGCAAAAGATTGACCCCGATCAGGGCATCAAAGTCACCCGCTCGAAGTCTGCGCAAGATCTCAACCCGCTCAATGGCGTCGATGTCCGAGTGAAGATACTCCACTTTGATTTTAGCCTCCCGCAGGTAGGTCGTCAGGTCTTCCGACATACGCTTGGTCAACGTCGTTACCAGGACACGTTCGCCCTCCTCAACCGCCGCATTGATCTCACCAATCAGATGTTCCACTTGTCCCTTTGTCGTCCTCACCTCCATTAGCGGGTCCAGCAAACCTGTCGGCCGGATGATCTGTTCAGCCACCACGGCTGAGTTTTGCATTTCAAACGGTCGTGGTGTAGCGGATACGAATAACAGCTGCTTCGCCAGACTCATAAATTCCTCACTATTCATGGGGCGATTGTCCATCGCCGAGGGCAATCGAAACCCATGCTCCACCAAGGTTGTCTTCCGCGACCGATCCCCTTGATACATGCCACCGATCTGCGGTAAGGTCACATGACTTTCATCCAGGATAATCAAACGATCTTCCGGAAAGAAATCGATTAGACAGAACGGTCGTTCTCCGGGTTTTCTGCCACTGAACCAACGAGAGTAATTTTCGATTCCACTGCAGAAACCCAGTTCCTGAAGCTGCTCCAAATCGTACTCCGTCCGCATTTTCACACGCTGAGCCTCGAGTAGTAGTCCTTTGGACTCAAAGTAAGCCACCCTCTCTTCGAGCTCTTTTCGTATTCCCGCGACCGAGCCGTCGACCTTGTCTTTTGTAGTTACGTACTGACTTGCCGGATACAGATCAAAATAGTTTAGCGATGCTCCGGTATCGCCCGTAGTCGGGTCTAACTCCTTGATACTATCAATATCATCACCCCAGAATTCCACGCGTATAGCGGTTTCCATGTAAGCGGGAAAAATATCTACTACGTCTCCACGCACTCGAAAATTACCCCGGGTCAGACTCACGTCATTTCGATTATACTGATTGTCCACCATACGGTGCAGTAGCGCATCCCGCCCCAGATCATCCCCCACTCGAATGGGAATCATTAGCTCCTGAAAATCCTCCGGTGAACCTAGTCCGTAAATGCACGATACACTCGCCACGACCAGCACATCCTTCCGGCTGATCAGCGCGCTGGTTGCTGCGATCCGCAGGCGTTCGATATCATCATTTATAGAAGAATCTTTCTCAATGAATGTATCCGTTGCCGGCACATAGGCCTCTGGTTGATAGTAGTCGTAATAACTTACGAAGTATTCGACGGCATTGTCCGGGAAGAAATTTTTGAACTCTGAATAGAGCTGTGCGGCAAGTGTCTTATTGTGCGAAATGATCAACGTTGGCCGTTGAATTTTCTCGATCACATTCGCCATCGTAAACGTCTTTCCAGACCCGGTCACACCCAACAGTGTTTGAAACCGATTGCCGCCCTGGATCGATTTCACCAACGCGTCAATCGCCTCGGGTTGATCTCCGCCCGGCGTATAGTCTGCCTTCAGCTTAAATGGTTTACTCGACTCCATTATCTAATGAGAGACTCAATTCTCAGCAGCTATCAAGCTCCTACTCGTCGATCACATTCGGAACGATTTTTTCGTTAAATCGATCCATATCCAAACGCCCTTCCCACTTTCCAACAATAAGCGAGACCATCGAATCCCCGGTCACATTAACAGCCGTTCGTGTCATATCCAGTAAGCGATCAATTCCCCAGATAATGCCGATCCCCTCTACGGGTAATCCAACTTGCACCAATACGATCGACAGCATTACCAGTCCTACACTGGGAACACCAGCGGTCCCTACTGACGCAATCGTAGCTGTGACAATCACCGCCATCAAATCCGCCATTGAAAGCTCGACTCCATAAGCAGCCGCTATAAATACCGTCGCAACACCCTGCATAATCGCGGTTCCATCCATATTGATGGTTGCGCCGAGAGGGACCGTAAACGACGCCACTGAGTTATGAACGCCCAAGTCATTCTCTACCGTTTCGAGTGTTATCGGCAGAGTTGCATTACTGCTTGAGGTGCTGAACGCAAACAACTGCACTTCACGCACCTTCCGCAAGAAGGTCAGCGGGTTCAGTCCGGTAAATAATTTCAACAACAGCGGATAAGTAACGATCGCGTGCAAGACCAGCACCACGATCACCAAAATGAAATACTTGCCGAGCGGCACAATCGCCCCGAAACCCTGCTTCGCAAAGGTCCCGGCGACCAGACAAAATACCCCATAGGGTGCCAACTCAATAAGCAAAAGTACCAAGCGCATTACCACCTCATTCAGGTCTTTAAATACATCGAGAATCCGTTTCCCCGGACCCCCGGCAAGCGTTATGGCAATACCAAACAGGACCGCGAACACGATCACCTGCAACATGTTGCCCTGGCTCATCGCCTGAAACGGATTACTTGGGAATAGATTGATTAATACGTCTCGTAACGGTGGCGGCGGATCGACCGAGAATCGAGGTGCGTCATTAGCAGTCATCTCTTCAGTCGGATCCGTGAATACAGGACTCAGGTTCAGCACATCAACAGCAAGTCGATTGACCTCTACCTTCACGCGTGACAATTCACTTTCCACCTCCACAACCTGCTCTTCCACACCGGACAGTTGAGCCGGCTCCTTTTCCAAGAACTTGTCGGGATCAATCCCCTTACCTGGATTAACTAGTAGCGCCAAACCCAACGCCATGGAAATCGCAATCGCCGTTGTCAGCAGATACAGACCAACTGCCTTTATGCCGACAGTCCCTACGCGACGGGCATCATCCAATGCAGCCGTACCACAGATGAGCGAAACCAGTACCAAAGGTACCACCAACATCTTCAACGCATTAATAAAAATCGTTCCGACGACTCCAAAGAAGCCGTCCACCAGATACGGCTTCACCCAGGTTTCCGCGGAATAGCCACCGTTCAAAAGGCTTCCCAAGGCGATGCCCATACACATGCCTATCAGTATTTTTGCAGTGAGACTCAGTTTCTTTTTTTCAGGCATGGACAACTAGGATTGAAAGGATGGAAAAACTAACCACAGAGGGTATACAAAACACAAAGGAAGAATTCGTTTAATTTCGGTAGAAATAGTTTTTCTTCTCAACAGGGCACAGAGCTGACATAAGGCCCTAGATATACCTCTCTATATCGCTCAAAGCGAATCTTACCCGAAAACCCGTTCCAACATAGCCACATCGAAGTCCAGAAAGTCAGGAATAATGAGATCTGGCGACTCACGCTGTAGATCGCCCTCCTCATGCGTCGTCGATAATGCGATCGCCTTCATCCCGCCCGCTTTTGCTGCCTTGAGCCCCGCATACGCGTCTTCGAAAACCGCACACTTGGACGGCTCCAATCCAAGCCTCATCGCTCCGGTTAAAAACACTTCCGGATGAGGCTTTCCCTGAGTTACATCTTCCGCGCACACGATTGCCTGAAAATAGTTACCAAACCCTACCATTGCCAATATCGTCTCGACATTCTTTCGAGGCGTAGACGAACCGATAGCGCACAGTACACCCGCTTCATGTAAGTTCTTTAAAAAAGCTTCAATTCCCGGAATACGATCCACCCCTTTCGCAGCAACAATCTCTCGATACAGCTCCTCCTTCCGATCCCCCAAACGTTCGATCTCCTCATAGTCGGTTGTCCACTTCAATATCTCTGGAATGATTACTTGATTCTTCCTGCCAAAACCCAATTTGAAGTGTCCGTCCGGTAATGGCTTGCCGACTTCCTCACCGAGTAAATCCCAGCTTTCCTCATGCGCCTTCGAAGAATCTATGACCACACCATCCCAATCAAACAGACCACCAAAATTCATCCTCGAACGATTGAAAACACCTCTACGGCGTCAACCGAAAACGAAGAAAGAGTCCTATTATCTCTAACGATCGTAAACGAACCGAGAATCATGTTGTCCTACAGTGGGCTATTAAAACAGTCGCTTTATGAACGCCCTATCAGCGTGCGTTAATGTTCTCTTTGTGACCGTGAGATTATTCATCACCTGCTCCTGACTGCGAAAACCGGGGATCACACTCGCCACATGGGGGTAGTCCAATACGAACCTCAATGCTACTGAAGCAAGGTCTGGAATTGATGAGCCGAATCGCTCTTTCATATCCGCCATCATGGGCTTCAACAGTTGAAGGTTTTCGCGACTGAATTTCTGAGAACTTCTTCGATGATCCCCTTCTTCAAATTGAGGTGGGTTTTCGGGATGAAACTTGTCCAACACGATCCCCTGATTGAGTGGGCTAAACGCGATAAACGCGCATTTATGATCTGCCATGAGTTTACCGACCGGGCTGTTCGGCTCGATGAACTGTCTGTCCATGATATGAGCCCAACTTTGCAGAACGGTCGGACGCACGACAGGAACTGACACTTTAAAATGAGCTGCAGTATATGCCGATTGCCCCTTTAACCGAACTTTTCCCTCGGCGACCAGTGCATCGAGGGTTTCAGCGGCTCCTTCTAAGTACTCGTTATTCTTTCCAAAGTTTCCGTGATGCAGGTAATAGATGTCGAGGTGGTCTCGCTTAAGGTTCTTCAAAGATTGCTCGCATTGGTGTCGGATGTGAAGTGGTTCGTAAGCATGCGCAGCGGTTCCCCGAAAATGTCCCACTTTACTGGCGATAACAAAGTCTTCAGACTTCAAGCCCAATTTTGTCAGTATCCGAGCCAGCATGCGCTCAGAACGACCATTTCCGTAAACATCGGCATTATCAAAGTGATTGATGCCATTGTCCACCGCCGCCTTGATGCCTGCAGAAATCTCGTCTTCGTTGACGTCAGCCCAACCCGTGGATTTCCCTTCAATAAAGTTAAGC
>CALGUT010000771.1 GCA_937920335.1 uncultured Opitutales bacterium | reverse complement strand
CCAGCACGAACTGCCGGACGTCGTCACGCTGCCTCAGCTATTTAGGCAGCAGGGTTATCATTCCCAATGTGTAGGTAAGATCTTTCATAATTACCGTCAGGACGACTGGAAAGGTGACCGTGTTTCCTGGAGTGAGCCGGAGTTTCTTCACTATGGATCACATGGACAGGATGTGGCCCAAGTAGATGGAGAGTTGCCGGCCAATCTCGTGTCAGGAGCAGGTGGAACCGAGTGTCGGGACGTACCGGACGAAGCTTACTACGACGGTCGCGTGGCGAATAAGGCCGTTGAGGCGCTAGGGATACTGAGCAAGAACCAGCAGCCGTTCTTCCTGGCTGTGGGATTTTGGAAACCCCACACTCCGTTTAACGCCCCCAAGAAGTATTGGGATTTGTATGATAGAGAATCAGTTCCCATACCGGATCACTTGGAGCCACCCAGAAACGTGCCTGAAGTTGCTTTAACCAGCTCGCGTTATGACGGCCGATCCAAGCCCGAGGAACTCCGGGAAATGCATCACGGTCATCTGGCCGCGATCAGTTATTTGGATACGCAGATCGGAAAGGTATTGAGCGAGCTTGATCGGCTGGGTTTACGAGAGGATACCATAATCGTATTTTGGTCAGATCACGGGTTGCATCTCGGTGAGCACGGATTGACGCGAAAAACGACTGCCTTCGAATTGGATGCTGCGGTGCCATTTATCATCGCCACACCTGATCATCCTGAGGGGCAGCGTGTGAATACCTTGGTGGAGTTACTTGATATATATTCAACGCTGACGGATCTGTGCGGAATCGAAGCGCCGAAGAATCTGGAAGGCCGTTCATTGGTACATCTGCTAAAAGATCCGGAAAGGTTACATAAGGACGCAGTGTTAACCCAAACGCCGAGGCCCAACTATCCCAAAGGAAAACGACCAAAGGTTATGGGATACTCGATACGAACTGATCAATTTCGTTATACGGAGTGGCGTGATTTTAAATCGAGCGAAGTGCTGGCTCGCGAGCTCTACGACCACGAGAACGATCCATTGGAGACGGTGAATGTAATCGATGAATCAAAGTACCAAAGTATGGTGCCGGGATTGGCAAAGGTATTGGAGGAACTGGTTCGGTGAGAGAGGTCTCTTGTTCAAAGAATGGAGGAGGATTCTCGCAGACGTACGAAGCCGCTGAGGTTTACTCGAAACCTGCTTCATCGATAACAGTTGGTTTCAAAATCCTTTACTTATTGACGAATTTCCTGGGTCGGGCTATAAAGGTTTCCGGTGTTCCTTCGTGCTTCCTGGAGAGAAAAATAACATCAGTCATAGTAGTCGGACTGCTTGTGTTCTTACCTTCTGTTTTCGGCGGTCCCAACATCATCTTGATCATGGCCGACGACCTCGGGTATGGGGATCTTGCTTGTTATGGTAATACCCGAATTGAAACGCCTCACATCGATGCGTTGGCTGCGAATGGATTACGCTTTACGGACTTCCACTCATCGGGACCGATGTGTTCGCCTACGCGAGCAGCTACATTGACAGGCGTTTACCAGCAACGATTCGGGGCGAAGTTTGATGGTGCGATTTCAGGAGTGGATGATTTTGACTCGGGACTACCGCTTGAGGCCGAAACGATCGCTGAAGTGTTAAAGAAACAGGGTTATGCGACGGGTTGTTTTGGGAAATGGCACTTGGGGTATCAGCCACCGTATTTTCCGACAAAACAGGGCTTTGATGAATTTCGCGGATTGGGGTCTGGTGATGGTGATTTCTTTACTCATGTTGACCGGAGTGGACGGTCGGATTGGTGGTTGAATGATGAGCAAGTTCCAGAAACCGGATACACGACGGATCTTCTAGCCAAACACAGTATCGATTTCATCAAACGGCATAAAGATGGGCCCTTCTTTCTCTATGTTCCGCATCTGGCCATCCACTTTCCGTGGCAAGGCCCGGATGATCCACCGCATCGAAAAGCTGGGACTTCTTATCACAAAGAAAAATGGGGAATTATACCGGACCGTTCGAATGTCTACCCCCATGTAAAAGGGATGATTGAATCATTGGACGATAGTGTGGGAGCTATCCTTGCTAGTTTGCGGGAAGAAGGGCTATTGAACAATAGTTTGGTCATCTTCACCTCTGACAATGGAGGTTACACCAGTTACGGGGGTGGCTTTAAGAACATTTCCAGCAATGGAATGCTACGTGGACAGAAGGCGCAGCTGTTTGAAGGAGGACATCGTGTGCCGACGATCGTATCCTGGCCAGGTAAGATCAAGGCGGGCGTGACGAACGATACATCGCACTCTACCGACTGGTTTCCAACCTTTGCCTCGTTAGCGGGTATAGCGTTAGACGGTGCAATGCTCGATGGTGTGAATCTCTCGCCCTTACTATTCGAATCAGGTCCACTTCCTGAGCGAAGTCTTTTCTGGAGGATGAGGGGGAACTGGGCTATTAGAAACGGTCCTTGGAAACTGGTGTCGATGAATAGTAAACTGGAACTGTTTAATCTAACCGACGATCTCGGTGAAACGCATGATTTATCAACCGAATATCCTGACCGTGTGGCACAGCTCACTGGAGCCTGGAAAGCGTGGGAGATCGACGTGAATCACTCAGCCCAATCGTATCCATGATTAGATTGTTTATTTTAGCTCTGTTGTCCTGTTCATTTTTAACCGTTTACGGAGTCTCAGCCCGTCCGAACATTATCTTTATCATGGCAGACGATCTTGGATATGGAGATCTTGGCTGTTACGGTCAGGTCAAAATTCAAACCCCTAACATCGATGCCTTGGCGCGTGAAGGTATGCGCTTTACTCAGGCTTATGCAGGAGGCCCGGTTTGCACGGCATCCCGCAGTGTTTTGATGACCGGCTTTCATAACGGACATACACCTGCGCGTGATAATGTTCCTCACTACGATAGTTACCTGGAATCCGAGGATATCACGGTCGCCGAGGTTCTCAAAGATGCGGGTTACCGCACCGGTGGATTGGGCAAGTGGAGCTTGGGAGATCCTGGAACTGCAGGAGACGCAACCGCTCAAGGATTCGATATGTGGTTTGGCTACCAGAACCAGGATCATGCGCATTACTATTTCCCTGAGTATTTAGACGACAGCGAGTCACCCACTGGTCGGACAGAGTATCCAGGGAATAGCAAAACCAAGCGTGTATACAGTCACGACGCCCTCACGGCGAGGGCGCTTAAGTTTATTACGGAATCGGCGAGTCAGCCGTTCTTTCTCTATGCAGCTTACACGGTCCCTCATTTTTCTCACCCGAGCGAAGATGACGATCGATTAACCGTTCCTGACCTTGGGTTATACGCGGAAAAGGAGGACTGGAGCTCAGGAGCGAAGAAGTACGCATCAATGGTCAGTCGCCTGGATTACGACGTGGGTCGCATTGTCCACTTGATCGATAGCGTAGGCTTAGCGGAAAATACGTTGATTGTATTTACCAGTGACCAGGGTCCACTTGGAACCGGACCCTATGAAGAGCTTAATAGTAACGGAGCGCTTAGAGGGGCCAAGCGATCCCTCTATGAAGGGGGGATTCGTGTTCCCTTCGTGGTGCGCTGGAAAGGAACGGTCGCTGAGGATGAGGTGAGTGACCAGGTTATTACTTTCTGGGATATGCTTCCCACGCTGGCTGAAATCGGCGGCCTACCGGTTTATATCGGGAGTGATGGATTTTCCGTCCTCGATGCTTTTTTAGGGAAACCATTAAACAAGACTCATGAGTATCTGTATTGGGACTATGGGCACATGCGTAAGCGATACGATCAGGCAGTTCGTTTGGGGGATTGGAAAGGGATAAAGCATGGAGTCAGTGGGGAAATTCAGCTTTACGACCTGAAAACTGATCCGGCAGAGGAAAGCGATGTTGCCTCAGGCCATGCTGAGGTAGTAGAAAGGGTTCGTAAGATCATGAATACCGCTGCTGTGCCAAGTGATCGATACGAAGTCGGTGAACTCTACACCGGAAAGCCCATCTGGAACCCAAGCTGGTAATACTTATGAAAATCAAGCTCATCGCCGTATCTTGTTTGTTAGCGTTGCCAATGATGGCAGCGAACTCGCCGAATGTGATTTTTCTAATGGCCGATGATTTGGGATTTGGTGACGTGGGTTTCAATGGGAACGATCTGGTCCAGACTCCCCATCTCGATCGAATGGCCAACGACGGACTCCGCTTTACCCGTTTCTATTCGGTCGGTCCGGTTTGTTCCCCGACACGGGCGTGTGTTCAAACGGGTCGCCATAGTATACGTTTCGGCATGATCAACGTGAACGTCGGGAAACTACCGGAAGGTGAGATTAACATGGCCCAAATTGCCAAGTCGCAGGGTTACACGACAGGCCATTTTGGAAAGTGGCATCTGGGAACCATGACTCGTGACCCTGAGCTGTCTGGACCGTCTCCCGCTTCTACCGCCGAACGGTATGGCCCTCCGTGGGAACGGAACTACGATGTGACCTTTACCACAGAGACTAATATCGCAACTTGGGATCCTTTAGATGAAACTGGACTTCGACTGCCTAAGCACCGCGTTCACTTCTGGTCGAACGGGACGGAAATTAAAGACGATTGGAAAGGGTCCTCTGAAAAGATCATGATGGATCGCGCTCTTGAGTTTGTCGAAACTGCCGCGGCAAATGATACCCCGTTTATGACCACAATCTGGTTTTATGGACCGCATTCGCCGACCCGAGCGGGAGAGGAACTCCGAGCCTTGTATCCCCATGAAACATTGGGGCGGCAACATTATCTGGGATCTATAACGTCTTTAGATCGAGAAGTCGGTCGCCTTCGGCAGACGCTGCAGGAGCTGGGAATCGAAAAAGATACGCTGATATTCTTCTGCTCCGACAATGGTCCCGAAGGAACTGGGACGCCTGAACCGGAATACAATCCGTATGGAGGGGTATATTATGGTGAGGCAGGGGAGTTTAAGGGGCGTAAGCGTTATCTTTACAATGGCGGAGTCTGTGTTCCGGCATTCGCGTTTTGGCCCGGCAGGATCGATGCGGGGAACACATCTGATGCGCCGGTTTGCACGTTGGATTATATGCCAACCTTGTGTGCGGTGCTTGGCATTGAGCCGCCCGATGATCGCCCGATTGACGGTACAAACATACTCGGTTTGCTAGAGGGCGAAGACTGGCAGCGTGAGACGTTTATTCCATTCGCTTCGGCTGTACAAAGCAAGTCACCTACGGCTTCGATTGTTTCTGGAGGGCATAAGCTTTTGCTTTGGATGGATGACGACAAACCGGATGAGCTTTACGATATCCAGGCAGATGCCAGCGAATCGCGAAACCTGGTTTATGACGAGCCTGCGATTGCGGCAAGACTGCGGACTGAACTCTTGGGGTGGCTCGAGTCTGCCGAAGACAGCTATGAGAAAGGTGATTATCCGGGGTATACGAAGCAGGGACGGTTTATAAAAGTCACTCCCTGATCAAAATCGTTTGTGATGGAGTTTATTCTCTACCTGCGCTTTCAGTTTCTCTAGCCTTTTAAACCATTCATGATTCTACCTCGTAATTTACTCTGTGTCCTCATTTGTTTCGGAAGCCTTTCGCATTCGTTTGCACAGTCACTACCGAATATCCTTTTCATCTATGCAGATGATCTCGGTTATGGAGATGTCGCCTGCTACAATCCGGAGTCGAAGGTGCCCACACCGAATCTCGATCAGCTGGCTAATGATGGCATGCTGTTTACCGATGCGCATAGTCCTTCGACGGTTTGCACGCCGTCTCGATATAGCGTGATGACCGGGAGGATGGCGTTTCGACTCAACTATCGTGGAGTCTTCACGGGAGTTCAGGGACCGTGTCTCATCAGTCCGGGTCGATTGACACTTCCGGAGTTGTTACAGGAAAGCGGTTACGAAACAGCGATGTTTGGAAAGTGGCACATCGGGATGACCTTCTTTGATGAGGCGGGGAATCCGGTTTACCATCAGCAAAGTGAACTGGACGATTTGCACGGTCGATATGCTTCCGGTGTCGAATTGGTAAAGCAGGTGGACTTTTCCAGACCGATTCAAGGGGGCCCGCTTGATCACGGGTTTAATCACTTCTTTGGAACTGCCTGTTGTCCCACAACGGATTGGTTATACGCCTACATCGATGGGGATCGAATTACAGAAATACCAAACCGGGTTTTAGTTCGGGCAGATGAAGGACTCCCGGTACATCCCTATTCCAATGACAATCGACTGGGGATGTTGGCAGACGGTTTCGACCTACAGGAAGTGGATATGGTTTTCCTGGAAAAAAGTAAGGCATTTTTGGAAGCTCACGTAGAACATAAACCTGATAAACCCTTCTTTCTCTTTCACTCGGCTCAGGCGGTGCATTTACCTTCCTTTCCGGGACGCGATTTCCAGGGGAAGACGGATGCCGGTCCGCATGGAGATTTTATTTATCAATTCGACACAATCGTCGGTGAACTGTTGGGCGCACTTGATCGCTTGGGGCTGAGTGATAACACGCTGGTGATCGTGACGAGTGACAATGGTCCGGAGGTGCCTACCTCAATCGCTATGCGTGCAGACCACAATCACAACGGATCTCGTCCCTGGCGCGGTATGAAACGGGATCAGTGGGAAGCAGGCCATCGAGTTCCGTTTATCGCCAAGTGGCCGGGGCGCATTGAAGCTGGTAGCCAAAGCGACCAAACGATATGTCAGACGGATCTGATGGCGACTTACGCTGCCATTGTAAATTACGAACTGCCCTTCGACGCAGCTGAAGACAGTTTCAATTTGTTGCCAGTTCTCATGGGTGACGAAGCAATCATCAGGCCTTACACGCTTCATCAGACAATTCGGTTGGACCTCGCCATTCGCAAGGGTCCTTGGAAGTACCTTGATCATGTGGGGTCCGGAGGGAATAACTACGACAATGATCGAATGGCTGCTTTCAGGATTCCCGAAACGGCTCCAGGGGCACCTGGGCAACTATACAATTTGAAAGATGACCCCGGTGAAACGAAAAATCTTTTCTATGAGAATCCAGAAATCGTGGCTGAATTAAAGAGTCTGCTCGAGGCATCGAAGGCATCTGGGCGGAGTCGGCTTTGAGGCTTAATAGCGTACCCACGATAAGCATACATGCCGAAATTCTACTAAAGAATTTAGTCGCAGCAACGTTGGCGCTTACATTTCTGTCACTAAACTAATAATAGAGAATGAGTCCCTGCGGGTGGCGTCGGTAGATAGGCTCGAGATGGGGAGTTTGACGATTTTAATAGTAACGAAAATGATGCTTCCTATCTAAATCCCCCTGTTATAGAATACTGATAATGAAACTACTATTACGGCTGTTAAGAATACTTCCAAGTGGCGTATTTTTGTATCTAGGGACTGTCTGTTTTGGACACGTCGACGATAGGTTTACTCCGCTAAACGATGAGTCTCTTAGGCTTGCTTCCGTTCTTCTGGATAAACATCCGTATCTCTTGCCTGAGGATCAGCGGGACTGGCTGGATGAGCAGTTAAGCGTAAATCAACAGCAACGCGAGGGAGCGATTCCGGAAGTAAGGTTTAATGAGCTGTTAAGTTCAATCGGTGATGCAACGACGATCGACCTAGCAGGAATAGATAGGGAGCAAACAGTCCGTATTCCTGCATTTCAACTTCCTGGAGATAGAGGTGGGATTCTTTTTAAGATTCAAAATGGTGAAGGCCCAATCGGTTACTCGGTCATGTCACTGAATATGGCGGAAAAAGAGAAAACGATAACAGTGCCGGTTTCGAACTCAGGAACTACTTGGGTCTTGTTGAGTATGGATCATGTTCCAGACGGCATTACCCGGTGGTATGTGTCCTTCGATCCCGGTGGGTTAGTTTCGAGGGTCGTTCCCATTCAGGTAGAAGCGCCAATCATGGGTCGGCTGAAAGTGGACATTCTCTCTGACGACACGAGTAGATCAACATCGGCTATAGTACAGTTGAAATGGATGTTGGATGGAAGTGCCCGTCCTCCAGGAAGTGCTGTGGATTATACGCCACAGTTTGATTCTCAGTCCACAACACGTGAGCGTATAAAGGGAAGCCGTCTGCTTAATTTGCCCGGTATTGAATCAGGTCATTATTGGGTGTGCACAGGCCCCTTTGATATGTCGCTCCCACCGGGAGATTGGCAGATCACGATTTTGCGCGGGCACGAACATATTCCAGTGACCGATACTTTTTCCATTCGATCCGGTTCTACTGTTGAAAAACGTTATCGACCCAAACGCTGGGTAAACATGGCCGATCGCGGGTGGTATTCAGGTGACGACCATGTCCATATGCGGATTCAGAGCGATTCAGATGCTGATCGACTCCTTGTTTGGGCACAGGCAGAAGATATCCATGTGGTCAATGTCTTGGAGATGGGGGATCACGAACGAACATTTTTTCAACAGCGCGGATGGGGTGAAGAAGGGCGTACCCAATCAGGGAATACCGTATTAGTGCCTGGCCAGGAGGATCCCCGCATTGCTCATCTTGGGCATACGATTGCTCTCAATATTTCCGAACCGATTAGAGACACGTCCCAATATTATCTGCATGATTGGGTTTACGACCAGGTTCATAAGGCTGGAGGGCTTTATGGATATGCTCATGTCAATCGTGGACTATTCGATATTGAAAGAGATTTAAGCCTGAATGCGCCCAAGGGTAAAATAGATTTTGTGGAGCTCTTACAGTTTCACCACATGGGTACCGATCTCTACTACCGCTTTCTTAACCTCGGGGAAAAGCTAACGGCTTCAGCCGGATCAGACGTTCCGTGGGGCCGTGCTGTGGGCGAGGTTCGTGTATACGCCTATCTGGGGATGGCTCCGTTTTCCGCTGACGGGTGGTTTGATGCACTCGAGAAAGGACGGACATTTGTAACCAATGGACCCATGCTTGAATTCTCTATCGATGAAACGTTACCGGGAGACCAGATTGATCTCGAGTCGGTAAATGGAACGCTGAGGGTCAAAGCCCGGGTGTGGGGACATCCGGATCGGTTAAACCCAATACGTCTGGAAATCGTTCGCTCCGGAGAGGTAATCCGAAGCGTTAATTCTGAGCCGGCGAATTCCAAAGAATTGATCCTCGATTTTGAGTATACCCCAAGCGCTGGTAGTTGGTTGGCCGCCCGAGCGTATGCCGACAATGGATCCGTGGCCCATACAACTCCGATTTATTTAAAACGACCCGAGCTGCGTTTCTGGAAACATGAAGCCGTTCCGGATTTGATACAGCAGAATCTATCTGCATTGAAAGAACTGGAAATCTTAGCCTCAAATATCGCAAATCCGGAAGCTATAGAAGCGAAACAGGGTGTAGGGGCTTTGGTAGGTGCCTGGTATGCACGACCCGATTTGGTGCGGGCCAAATCAGTAGATTTTTACGACCGTTCTGAAATGGTCTGGGGTAATAACCGACCGAAGCAGAGTCCGTGGTCTGCTCGTTGGCAGGGATTGTTAACGATTCCCGAGGGGCAGGCCGTTCCAGAAGCGCTTTATCTGGATTCATCGGGGGCATCCTCGCTGGCTATTGATGGTCACGTATTGATCGATAGCTTGGTCGGGGGAGAATCGGAGGCGGAAGCGAAACTTCAACCGGGAAAACCTTATAGCATTATTCTAAGCTATCAGCATTTAAATACGCCTCTGGCTTATTTGCATCTAACGATGCGCTTAGCAGATGGTCCTAAGAAGCCCATTCCTCAAGAGTGGTTTTACTTTACGAGTGAGGACTACAAAGCTGCGTATTTAAACGGTCTAGGCAGTCTCGAGGAGCAGAGAACTTTGAGCTCCCAGTCTAGACCGTTATT
Organism: uncultured Opitutales bacterium; assembly: GCA_937920335.1. Lineage (GTDB taxonomy): Bacteria > Verrucomicrobiota > Verrucomicrobiia > Opitutales > UBA2995 > UBA2995. The sequence continues at coordinate 547 of CALGUT010000771.1, read as the reverse complement.
AGATCGAATTAACGAAACAAGGGAGATCTATCGCCAGTGGCTAATTCAATGGGTAGCGGAAAAAGTACTTAGATAAGGCTCGGCACGTTGATGCCTCTATGGACTGAAAAGAAACTGGTTAATCCTCCTTATCTGTGAGATACAATTAGAATTTCAAAATAGCTGGTTATGAAAAGCTCTATCAATGTAATCTCCGTCCTATTTTTCTGTTTTCTGGGTAGCATTCCAAACGGTTTCGGTTCCCCACCCAACATCGTTTTCATGCTTGCGGATGACCTCGGTTGGGGCGACGTCAGCTACCATGCTCCGGATCGCATAGAAACGCCTAATATCGATAGCATCGCACGAGAAGGTATCGAGTTGGATCGGTTTTACGTGGCACCGATGTGCTCGCCGACCAGGGCTGGTCTCATGACAGGGCGTTATCCGATTCGCTTCGGAATGGCGCGGGCGGTTGTTCCGCCTCAGCGAAACTTTGGCCTTCCGATCGAAGAACGTATGCTACCGGAAGCGCTGGCTGCAGCGGGCTACAAACACCGTGGCATAT
>CALGUT010000770.1 GCA_937920335.1 uncultured Opitutales bacterium | reverse complement strand
ATTTATACTTTCCGTCCCACACGGCCCGGATGAGGTCGATCCTTTCATCCATACGATCGCGGTAAGCAAACATGAGGTCTCGGGGTGGGGTTTGCTGAGCCCCGAGAAATGCTTTGCCCTGCATGTGCTTTGGAATATCGACACCGGCCAGGCTCAGAAGAGTGGGGGCGAAATCAACAAAACTGACCATGCGGTCCGATTGGGTTCCGGGGCTACTCGGTGCGAGGTGGCGGTATTTTTCGGGAAAACGAATGACCAAGGGGACCCGAAGCGACGATTGGAAGAGCCAACCCTTGCTGCGGGGCATCCCGCGTCCGTGATCCGAGTAATAGAAGACGATCGTTTCATCGGCGAGACCATCGGCTTCGAGCTTTGCCAGGATATCTCCCACGAGTTTATCGGCATAGGTGATATTGTCATAATATCGCGCTATATCGGTTCGAACTTCAGGTGTGTTCGGGTAGTAAGGTGGGACCGGCGCGTGATCGGGGTTATGAATCTCATCAGGAGTCAGGCGTTCGAGGCGTTTTTGGTAGCGCTCCTCACCGCGGTAGTAGAGTTGCGAACTGTGGGTATCCGTGATGTTTACGACGGAGAAAAACGGCTGACCAGGTTTTCGATTGGTCCAGCCCTTGGTTTTCCAATCGTTGTCAATGACGTCCCAGGTCTCATCCGGCTGGATCCAGTTGTAGTCGGTTTTAACGTGGTTACTGCAGTAGTAACCGGCCTTGCGCAAATACTCGGGATACCCTCGGATGTGATCCGGGAGGGTGACTTCCGAACGCATATTCATGGCTCCGGTAGATGGGGGATACATGCCCGTGATCAAGGTCGCTCGAGCGGGAGCGCACATGCCTGCGTTAGACCAAGCCCGGGTGTAAAGCACACCTTCTTCTGCCAACTGGTCAATATGCGGAGAGATGGCATAGGTGTCACCGTAACAACCAAGGTCGCGACTGATATCCTCAAAAACTATCCAAAGAACGTTGGGACGATCCTCTGCAGATAGGCTCAGTAGGAATCCGATTGACCAAATGTTAATGAATGTAAGTAATATTCGAATACGAAAATTACACTCGTAGCTTAGGGGACCTAAACCCGGTTTTCTGGCTAATAGATTACTTTCGGAGTCACTCCTTAGCATAGGACAGTTAGACGCATTCCAAAGGAAGAGGATCTGAGCTTAAACAACTTCCCAGCCCTTACGGACGGATTCTTTGATAAAACGGTCTGCGTCCGGGAGGCCAATAGCTTTCATGTTTTCAGGATCCCATTTGATCTTGGCTCCACCCATTCTGACTGAAAGGACTCCCAGGAGAGCGATTTCGGTCAGGCGTGATGAGTATTCAAAATTGGCACTGGCAGCAGATCCGCCTTTGATAGCTTCTATCCAGTCGCTATGATGCCCACTGACTCTGCGAATCGTCTTTTCCGGGCGATCGATGGAACCTCTAAGCTCTTGCGGGAATATCCGGGGCCCTCCACCGGCTCCGTCACTTTGGATGGTGCCTTTGGTTCCTTCGAAGAGAAGACCACGATTGGACAGTTGAAAGTTTTCCGGGAATGATTCGTGGTGATCGGGGCGACCTGCGCCGGCATACCAGTTGATCTTGATCTCCTTTTGCTTTCCCTGGGCTTTGAAGTCGAAGTAGCCGAGCTCACCGTGAGGGGCTATCTCATCGTTGCTTTGGCCGATAGGATATACCTGAACGGAATCGGGTGTTTTCAGGTCGTAAGCCCAGACGGTGGCATCCATGTCGTGGCAGGCGAAATCACCAATCGCTCCGCAGCCAAAGCGCCAGAAATCGCGCCAGGTAACCGGGGTATAATCTTGATGGTAGGGAATTTCCTCGCGGGGACCGAGCCAGAGATCCCAGTCAAAATTGGGCTGTGGGATAGTACTTCCGAGCGGTAGTCCCTTTAGGCCGTTGGTCCAGCGTGTGGCGTGGCACCAGGAGTGGGTTTCTTTGACCGTTCCAATGGCTTCGGCTCTTAAGAGCTCAACGACTTGGCGAATACCTTCGGAGCTATGCCCCATATTACCCATTTGCGTGGCGACGCCGGTTTCTTTGGCAATTTCGGCCAGCTTACGGTTTTCCCACAGGTTGTGAGCCATGGGTTTTTCAACGTAGACGTGTTTGCCGGCTCGCATAGCATTGGATGCGACAAATGCGTGGGTGTGATCCGGGGTTGCGCAGAGAATCGCGTCGAGAGCGGTTTCTTTTTCCAGCATCTCGCGAAACTCTACATATTCGGCGACTTTAAAGTTGGGTGTCTTTTGCTGGTAGTGTTCTTCGATCTCATCTTTGACGGGCCCCCGCCCGGCGATATCCCGGTAATAAAAGGAATTGAGGTTCCAATACTCCGCTGGATCAGCGATGGCTGTCACTTGCACATCGTCCAGGAGAAGTAGCTGACGCATGTTGTGTTGTCCCTGGCCTCCGCAGCCGATGATACCCACGTTGACCTTCTCGCTGGGTGCGACGAAGTTGGCTCCCCCGAGTACGTGGCGGGGAACGATCGTTGGGAACGAAAGTGCAACGGAAGCGGTTGCTGCGGTCTTAACGAAGTTTCTGCGGGATATCGACATATGAGAAAGAAGGTTAGATTAATTTAGTGACGCCTGGCACCGCGACTTCAGCTAGAGGATGTTCGCCGAATTTCCATGTTTTAGGAGTCAGGTCGAGTTTCGATGCATTCATAGCCCAGTCCCACTTTAACGACCGTCCAGAGTAAGCGGCCATGCGGCCCAGGATCGCAGTCATCGTACTTTGGGCAATACGCTCACCTTCATTGATAGCGTCTGAATTTTTGATGGAGTGAAGCGCGTCGCGGTATTCTTCGACAGCTGGGTTGGGCGTAGGGCCGTCGTACTTCCATTTCGATTTCCCGTGAATAGTAGCGTTGGCGAAGCTGGCATTCATCGTACCTTTGGTTCCCGCCATGACGAGATCGTTGCGATTGCTGATACCGTCGATCTGTGCACCCAGGTGTGAGATTCGAGCGCCATTGGGGTATTCATACTCTAATGAAACATGATCCCAAGCATTGGGAAAAGCATCGCCTGTTCGAGATTGGCGTCCTCCGAAGCCTGTTACCTGAGTCGGGTGCGAATCCATAATCCAGTCCACAATGTCGAGATTGTGCACGTGTTGCTCTACGAGGAAATCCCCGGAGGACCAAGTTGTAAATAACCAGCGACGCAGTTGCCACTCCATGTCCGACCATTCTGGACGGCGGACTGCTTCGTCCTCTCTCCAAGTGAGCATAGCACCTCCCATTCGGGTCGATTGGCCACTTGTGATTTCTCCCATGGAACCATTTCGAATTTGTTCGATGAGTGCGTGGTAGTGCCGGGCTCTGCGCATCTGGGTTCCGGCTACAACCGTCAGTCCCTTTTTCTTGGCGAGCTTCGACGTGGCGATGATGTCTTTTACGCCTGCTGGATCGACCGCTACCGGTTTTTCAATGAAACAGTGTTTGCCGGCTTCTACGGCCGCTTTGAAGTGGATCGGGCGGAAGACCGGTGGGGTCGTGAGAATAATAAGGTCCACGTCACAATCGATGACCTTCTGGTAGGCGTCAAATCCGTGGAACATGGTTTCCTTTGTGACTTTGTAGATCTTGTCAAAAGGCAGTTCGCGCTTGGCCATATTACGTTTGATACGGTCCTTTGCCTGATTCAAGTGATCTTCGAAAAGGTCCCCCATGGCCACCAGCTCGATATTAGGATCTGCTGTGGCGCAGTCGATAATCCCTGCTCCTGTTCCCCGGCCGCCAAGACCGATCAGACCGACCTTGATTTTGTCCTTGTGGTGAGCGCCATGAACGGCGGGAAGAGTGGATAATAGGGACGCAACTCCGGCTGCTCCGGTGGTCTTAATAAATTTGCGGCGGGTGATGGAATGTATATTCATTTTCATAAGTGTGATTGGGGTAATCTTAGCGGGATTCGTTCTCTTGTGTTTATAAATTTCACTATAAAAGATTCCGATCGGAAAAGACTACGCTATTTTCGCGTAAATTTTAGCGATATCGATAATTCTGCCAGTCTTTGATTGATCGAGAGCTATGAACTGGGAAACTTTGCGGAGGAGTAATTGTTTCTTTTGATTCCGAGCGAACTTCTTATTCATTCGAAATAATTTAGCCTTCAAATTTTACTGTTCACGACCGTCGTTTTTTAGACACTTCCTTTTGGTCTATTCTGTCCGCTATTATGCATTCTGATTTTCGGTTATTAGTCCTATGGTCCTTGTTAGTGCCGTTGGCGTGCTTCGGATTCATTGATTCGAAGGTGGAGTTGATCGAGGAGCCTGAAGGGGAATTTTCCGCCAAAATCCTATTTTTAAGCCAAGAGAACCAGGCCTATGAACTCCTTCAAAGTGAGGATCTTAGGGATTGGCAGCCAGTTGGCGAAACCTTGGTGGGCTCCGGCAACGAGGAGTTATTCGAGACACCAACGTTCCCGGCCGGCCAGTTCTTTCAGGTTTCTGAGATTATTCCCGATACTTACCATTCGGAAACGACCGGGATCGAGTATCCTTATCGTGTTTAGGTTCCTCCTGGCTACCATCAAGGATCTAAGTCGTACCCGGTGATCTATGCGACCGATGGGCAATGGTTGTTTGATGAATACCGGGAAGCAATTGTCGCTCAGGGCAAGGAGGTGATTCTTGTTGGAATCGACGAAGGTCCTTTAGACCGTCGTTTGATCGATTACACCTCGCCAGGGTCGTCCGACTATTACCAGTTTCTGGTGACTGAGTTTCTGCCGTTTTTCGAGTCATATTGTCGGGTCGATCCTGAGGAGAGGACTATCTGTGGTACCTCAGTCGGCGGTTTGTTAGTGGGGCTTGTCTTGCTAATGGATGATGTTGAGATGCCTTTTTTTAAAAACTACTTGTCCTTTGATGGAAGTTTTTGGTGGGACCCCGATTATCTAGATCAATTGGAGCAAACGCGCTTTGAGGCGAGTTCGACCTTGAACGCGACGTTATTCTTATCAAGTGCACAGGGAGCCTTTAATAATAATGGGGTCGTTAATGAGTTTGAGAATCGGTTGAACGCTCGAAGTTATTTGGGGCTGAGCATCCTGCGGCGTTCTTATGATGTTGATCACGGAGATGTAGCGGGTCCTTCGTTTCGCGAGGCTGTAGAAATTCTGTTCTAGTGGCTTTGTTAGGAACGTCCTGCGGTTGGTAGGATGGAAAGTACTGAAAATGGAGTTTTATTGAGTTTTTTTTGGAAGCTCGTCCCAGTAGTAGATCGCGTTTCGATTTAGAACGGATCTGGTTGAATTCGGCTTATCTGTATGCTTAGTTAGCGATTCAGTTTACCCAGATCCAGAGGCTGCAAGGCCTTCTCTCCCTTTTTTATGAATAGATATTTCCCCTACCTATTGAGTGTGCTTCTAATCGGCTGCGTGAGTCTGTCGGCGCAGAAAAACAAGAAGGACGGCATCGACTTTACCCGTGATATTCAGCCCATTCTGAACACGTTAGATTCTGAGCAGCGTAGTAAAGTTCTGGATTGGGCGGAAGAAGGGGCGCCGATCCCAGTCATTGGTGAGCATGGAAGTGTGTCCCAGAAGTCAGATTTTTTCCAGTCCAAAGTTGCCCCTCTTTTGGCACAACAGTGTCTGGAGTGCCACGATTCGACTTCCAGGGAAGGGGCCTTGGATTTGTCACGAAAGGAGGCTGCGTTCTTAGGTGGTGATAGTGGAGAAGCCATTATTCCGGGTGATGCGGAAATGAGTAATTTATGGGAATCCGTGTATTTTGACGATATGCCGGAAGACCGCCCTCCGCTATCCCAGGAGGAGAAAGATATTCTAAAAGACTGGATCAATGACGGAGCCGACTGGACTGTGGATTGGATTGACCCTGCCGTTTATGAAAAAGAGCCAACCGGTGAAAACTGGATACGCCGGTTGACCGTCAATGAGTATGTAGAAACCGTCTATCGCGCTACGGGCGTTGATATTGAGAAAAAAGCCCGCGAGTTTCTGCCTCCTGATAAACGCGCGGATGGATTTAGCAACACGGCCTACAACCTGAATGTTGATCTGGGACACGTTCAAGCGTATGCCTCCCTTGCCGGTACGATTGTCGAGCGAATGGACGTCTTGGAGTTTGCCAACCGCTTCTACAAGAACCTGAAATTCACGGATGCCGATATGGGTAATCTTTTGGAATCGATGGGAAAGTGGTTGTTGCGAGGACCGTTGGAGAAATCGGAGATCGTGGGTTTTCGGGGTATTTCTACTACTGTAGCCAGCGCTGGCGGGACGAAGGAAGAAGCAGTCGCGTTGATGTTGGAGGCCATGCTTCAGTCACCTCGTTTTATCTACCGGGTCGAAAAGCAAAGTGGGGACGGGTCCGTATTGCCAGTGAGAGAGTTCGAGCTCGCTTCTCGACTGAGCTACACGATTTGGGGCGGTCCTCCTGATGAGGAACTTCTCAAGGTCGCCGACAAAGGCGAATTGAAATATCCATTTGTGCTTCAGGAGCAGGTTGATCGTATGTTGAAAGACGACCGGGCGATCACTCATTCTTCACAGTTTATCTATGAATGGCTCAACCTTGGGCGGTTGGATAACCTGAGGCCTAACAAAGATAAATTTCCTAGATGGGATCCCGCTTTGGCGAAAGACATGCGCGCTGAGACGTTAACGTTTTTTGAGGAGATTGTCTGGAAGCAGAATCGGCCGCTGGGAGATCTGATGAACGCCCAATTGACATTTGCGACTCCTGAACTGGCTGAGCATTACGGATTGATAACTGCGGATGCGACGATCGTTGAAAACGGAATGTCGAAGTATGAGTTGCAGGATAACGCTCATCGAGGAGGTTTGTTGACTCAAGGGAGTGTGCTTACAGTTGGTGGCGACGAGGCCTCGATGGTGACTCGCGGTCTGTTCGTGTTGCATGACCTGCTTCGGGGCACTGTGAAACCACCGCCACCAGGATTAGATACGACGCCGGTTCCTGCAAGCCCGGGGCAATCCAACCGGATGGTTTCAATGATGCGAATAAACGATAACTCCTGTGGCGGTTGTCACGAGCGATTCGAGCCGTTGGCGTTTGCGTTTGAAAAATTTGATGGTGTGGGTGCGTTTCATAATGAAGACGAGCACGGTAACGAACTTCGTGAAGACGGTGAGCTTATCGTGCCAGGTGCCCGTGAGCCCGTTTCCTACCAAACAGTATCTCAGCTGGCAGATCTGCTCGCAGAGAGTGACCGTGTTAGTAAGACACTCACGTGGAAGGTGGCCCAGTGGGCGTTAGGCCGTCCGCTCACACTCGAAGACGCGCCTATTCTTGACAGTATACACGAAACGGCCAAAAAAGAAGGTGGCTCTTATAGCAGTGTTATCTCCTCTTTGGTCATGAGCGAGTTGGTTCAAACGACTCGCACAGAACCTTCAGAAACTACCCTTAACTAAGATGAATCAAAGAAATATCAGTCGTCGGACGATGCTCAAGGGATTGGGTACCGTGGCCGTTGGATTACCGTTTATGGAAGAGATGTTGGTCAGTTCGGCTACGGCGGCATCGAAGTCTGTTCAAGTTCCGGTGCGTGCCTTTAATGTATTCTTTGGACTCGGTATTCCGGCCCCGCTTCAGGCGGAAGGCTTTGATGGAGTGTTGGAGCCTTTAAAGGACCTGGGCGACAAACTATTGATCATGCGGAATGTCGATCAAGTGCGCGCAGACGGCACGGGTATCAATGCGCACTTTGACGGTGCGTCCGCTTCCTTTACGGCTGAGGCCCCAGCGGGTGAAGCTAAGTCCGGAGGCCCTTCCATTGATCAGGTCGTTCGGAACTATCATTACCCAAACGGATTGCCGTCGGGGATCGTTCCAACACTCGCTGGGGGAACCTACTTCCGCCGCAGCCGAGTCAGCCGGTATGTCCACACTTATAATATGGACGGAACGGTGGCGGCTACCATGCAGGAGCGACCCAGAGACCTGTTTGAACGGGTTTTTGGTTCCGTCGATTTGCCTGAGGGGATGACGGCAAGAGATCTACATTTGAAACGGAGCGTCCTCGATTCAGTAGTGAATCAATATAAGTTTTATACCGGTCAGCGTTCGCCGTTGGGTGCCCAATCAAAAGCGAGAGTTGCCGATCATCTGGATCGTGTTCGTGAGTTTGAGCAGCGGGCGTATTCTCATCGGGACTTGAATAACGAGGGTCCAGCCATGCCGCCTGCATCCAGAATCAAGCATGGGGGTGAAGCTGATCCGGGAGGTGAAGGACTTGACATGATACTTGACGACCTGGTTACCGAATGGCGTTTGATGGCTGATCTCTACGCCTTGGCTATTCAGACTGATAAAGCCCGTTTTGGAGCACTTACCTTTTTAGCGGCTGGTGAGCGCCTGCGCATGAAGGGTGATTATGAATACAACGGACGGAAAATCTTCACGTTCGATGACGCTGCTCAGCATAACAAGACAGGGTCCGGTGGCTGTAGTCATGAATGGTGGCATAAGTTTAACGAAAAAAAGGAAAATGAAGCATTACGGGCTCATGCGCACATGAAGATGCGTGAGGTTGCCTATTTCCTAAAACGCCTGGATGAACCGGATTGTGTGGAAGGTAATGGTAAATCGATTCTTGAAAATACCATGATCACAGTTTCAACCGAGTCAGGCGATGGGCGTCACTCCGATGTCAAACGCGAGTTGTCAGGTGTATTTCATGCAATTTCGGGTGCGAACGGTCGATTTAAGACGGGGCAGGTTATGGATGTCTCGGCGGAAGGAATTGACGTGTATAATAGCATGCTCCAAGGTATGGGTATCGATCATAAGCTAGGACCAGCTGATCGCGACCGTGTATTCGTGGATAAAATACGAGCCTAGGAACACCCTATTTGAAAAACCCCACTTTAATTCTCAGAAATTTTTTCGCAGCCTTTGCTTTGGGTTGCGTACTAAGCTTAACGGTGTCGGCGCGTGCAAAGCCGAACATACTATTCATAGCGATTGACGACATGAATGATTGGGTCGGTGTGTATGAGGGACACCCTCAGGTGCAAACCCCCCATATGGATCGATTGGCTGAGCGCGGCGTGTTGTTCTCCAATGCTCATTGTCAGGCCCCGATCTGTAATCCGTCACGAGTGAGCCTGATTCTGGGGAAACTACCGTCGACTACGGGTATGTATTTTCTCGCGCCGAACTTTCGGGCTGTAGATGGAACCAAGAATGAGGAGACCCTATTTCAGTATTTCCGCAAAGAGGGTTATTATGCGGCCACGATGGGAAAGATCTTTCATGGCAAAACCGATGAAGCCTCATTCGACCATATAGAACCGTCCAGAGGTTGGAGAAAACCAGCCGAAAAAATCCGCTACACATTGCCCGGCAGCCATCCAGGCTGGGATTGGGGTGAAGTGGATGTGGAAGATTCAGAGATGCGGGACTATAAAACGGCGGAATGGGCGGCTGGTGTCCTTCCGGAACTGGCTCAGAAAGAAGAACCGTTTTTCTTAGCCGTTGGGTTTGCGCTTCCGCATGTGCCAATTTATGCCTCCAAAAAATGGTTCGATCTATACCCGTTAGGAGGTGTTCAATTGCCGGCGGCACGCCCAGATGATCGAGACGATATTCCCGAGATTGCGAAGCAACTCACATTGAATCCCACGGGTCCTCGTCACGAATACATGATTGAGAGCGACGAAGCGCGCCATGCCGTTCGGGCCTATTTGGCGGCCAATAGTTTTGTCGATTCTCTGGTGGGTATGGTCTTGGAAGGCTTGGAAGCGAGTGGAGTCGCAGAGGAAACTATCATCGTTTTGTGGAGTGACCATGGCTTTCATTTGGGAGAAAAGCAGCGCTGGGCGAAACGTACCCTCTGGGAGGAGACTACCCGTGTGCCTTTGATCATTTCTGCTCCGGGATTAACGAAGGGAGCGCGGACGAATCGACCCGTCGGGTTGATCGATTTATTTCCGACCTTGGCAGACCTTTGTGGTCTGCCCATCCGGGAGGATCTGGAAGGAGTCAGTTTGAAGCCATTGTTGGAAAACCCGGATCGTAAGTGGGAAACTCCAGCGTTGTGCACCTTCGGTCCCAATAACCATTCGTTGCGTTCTGAGCGGTGGCGTTACACGGTGTATGCAGATGGATCGGAAGAATTGTATGACCATGACCATGATCCTTATGAATGGAAGAATCTGGCAAATGATCCAGGTTATACAGATATCATAAACAAATTGAAAAAACACCTACCCACGACCAACGTTGAACCGCTTCCTGGAAGCGCTGGTTCTGACTCGCCGCTCTACGGTGAAGGAGATATCTCTCTCGGAGAAGCGATGCGCCGTGGTCTCGAACAGCTGAAGAAATAATTACGATGGTCACAAACACACAAC
>CALGUT010000769.1 GCA_937920335.1 uncultured Opitutales bacterium | reverse complement strand
CTTCCAATCCAGCCTTTGAATTTCGCTCGTACGCAATCCACAGAATAGCCCTAGAACGATGACTGGAAGTAGTTCGAGGTCGTTCCTCTCATGTGCACCAACCAGTAGCTTGTGAGCATCATCTACGGACAGTATCGGCGGTTCCTTGGTTTCGCCTCCATCTGTGAAGAGCTCTTTCCTCTCCATGTCTGTCATGAAATCAAGAGGGTTTTCAAGAGTTAGCCTACTTTGTATGGCATGTTTGAAAATTTCTGAGACTACATCTTTGTAATTCTTATTGGAGCGAGGTGCTAGCTCTAACGATTTTATCCACTCCTTAATTTCGAAAGTAGTGATCTCGCTTAACAATGAGTTTCCAAAGAAGTCGGAAAACTTGCTAGCTCGGTTTCGGAAATCTCTTTCGCTCCTTGGTCGAAGCTGGCCTTTCTCTAATCTTGCCTGCTTCGAGGCAATCATCTCATCAATCAATTCATTTACTGTTCGATTACCTCCCTCGGGTCTCAGTCTTGGAACTGCATATTCAACGACCTCTCTGAGCGTTAAGCCCTTAGCTCTCAGTTCTGGGATGATCTCGATGAATTGCCGTCTCTCGTCATCGGTAGCCTTAAAATACTCAGTTCCCTGTTTCCTTGTAGCGCCATAGACTTCATTCGCCCATTTCTTGGCTTCTGTAAGGGTTTTGAATTGTCGGATTTTTCTTCTTTTACCGGTAAGTTTCGGAGGAATGGTGACTCGTATCGAATTACTGTATGCCTTTCCGTCATGAGTGTTGACGATGGGGCGGAGTAGGATTCCTGAACCTGCTGGAAATTCCTGACTGCTCTTGGGGGATCTAGCGGCTGCTTTCATGCGGTAAGATCATGCAGAAAAGAGCATCAGGAAGCAAGAAAAATGATAGGAATGCGATAGGAATACCGTATTCTCATGCTGAGACCACCGTAAATAGTGGCGGAGAGAGCGGGATTCGAACCCGCGGTACCCTTGTGGGGTACGACGATTTAGCAAACCGTTGCTTTCGACCACTCAGCCATCTCTCCGATCAAAGTTCAGGTAGCTTTGGAAAAAATTTCCTTCAAGCAATAAGAAAACCGATCAATTTTGGGTTATTCAATACTTACGCGGATCTTCTCGGAAGGATGGGCCAAATTTTAGCTTACATTAGGTGATTTGGGAACCGTGGAATCCCGTTTCGAAAATGAACAGCTGTTTCTTTGACTGGTAACTGCTATTCCCCTTGAAAGTGGTGTGGGAAGATCCAACGGGCGATTGCAGGTAGCAGGAAGATGGCTCCGAGCATGTTTAACAAGAACATGAACGTTAGAAGTACTCCCATATCCGCCTGAAACTTCAGGGTCGAAAAGATCCAGGTCGAAACGCCGATTGCGAGGGTAATGCCTGTAAAGACGACTGCGCTTCCGGTTCTCTGCAGAGAACGGCGAAGTGCATCTTCAAATAAATCGCCTCTTTTCAGATACACCTGAATTCGAGCAAATAGGTAGATTCCGTAGTCAACACCTACGCCAATTCCAAGCGCTACGACTGGAAGAGTGCTGGATTTGAGACCTATTCCGAGAAGGTACATGAGTGCATAAGCGAGAATTGAGACGAGCGCTAGTGGTAGCACGATACAGAGTGCTGCTCGCCAAGACCGAAATGTGATGATACAGAGCAGAATCACTGCACCAAAAACATAGATTAGAATCGGAAACTGAGCCGCCTCCACAACCTCGTTTTGAGCACCCATGACACCGATATTTCCGCTCGCCAGCTTGAATTCTACCTTTTCTGACGGGTTGTTTTCTCTGAACAACTTGGCGGCCTGTATCACTCGTTTGATAGTTTCTGCCTTGTGATCTTTCAGGTAAATCATGATCGGAATGACACTTCCGTCATCATTTAGAAGGCCTGTCGTGGGCTCAAATAAACTTATAGCCTGAGCAATCACTGCTGGGTGCTGGGGAAGGATTTCCCATTTGGGGTAACCTTCGCTGAATCCGGCATTAGATAGTTTGGCAATACTTGCCAAGTTTACGACGGATTGAACGCTCTCTATATTGCGCATATGCCAGGCGAATCGATCGACCAGTTCCATGACCTCATAGTCTATAACTCCATCGGGTTCGGTCTCAGCAAGAACCGTCAGAAGATCGACTCCGATCGTGAATCGATCGGTAATAATACTACTGTCCTGATTATAACGAGACGTCTCGCGCAGTTCTGGAACGCCTTGTTGGAGATCACCGATCTTTACTTGCCTCGCGTATTGAATACCTAGTGCCGCTAAAAAGAGGGCAATAAGAAGGGTTAGAATCGAAGGCTTAGCCCTGGATACCCGAGCCATCTTCTCCCATACCTTCATCGTCTTTTTTCGCCGATTTAGAATCTTTTGCTTATAGGTTTCGTCGAGTGAGAGGAAAGAAAGGAGCAGTGGGAGCAGTAGCAGGTTTGTGAACAAAATTACGGCAACCCCGAGACTGGCTGCAATAGCGAGTTCCTGGATAATCGGTATGTCGATCAGCAGTATGGTAACGAAGCCAATCGTATCTGTAAGCAAAGCGGCTCCACCTGGAATAAGTAGCTGCTGAAAGCTCTCTTGAGCAGCAGTGCCACCTGGTAGGCCTGCGAAAACACCGGACCGATAGGAGCGTACCATTTGTACGCCATGACTGACGCCAATGGCGAATACCAGAAAGGGAACCAGTATGGACATGGGGTCTATTCCGTAGCCCATGAGTCTCAGAAGCCCCAATTGCCACAACACCGCGATCAGTGAGGTTGCCAACGGCAGTAAGGTAAGCTTCAGGGACTGGCTGTAGAATAGAACGAGCACTGCAGTGATGATAAATGAAACACCGAAAAAGATTATCACATTTGCCACCCCATCTGCGACGTCTCCAATTATCTTTGCGAATCCGATGATTCTTACTTTCAGGCCTAATTCTGAGCCGAGAGCTTCGTATTTTTCACGAAGGTTCGTTTCCAGGTGTTGAGCAACTTTTATGTAGTCAATTTTTTCTCCGGTTTGCGGATTAATTTCCTGAAGCTGAGCTGAGATAAGCGCTGCTGAATAGTCGCTTGCTACGAGGAGTCCTATTTTCCCCGATTTGATGATATTTCCTTTTACTTTCGCCAGATCTTCAAGGGTGCCTGAAAAATTCGCAGGTACTACATTTCCTCCTGAAAATCCTTCTTCAGTTATCTCTATAAACCGAGTATTTGGCGTCCATATGGATGCGACCTGAGCGCGGTCGACACCTGGGATAAAGAACACGTCATCAGTTGCTTGTTTAAGTAAATCGAAATACTCCTTTGAGAATATGGTACCCTCGTCGAGTGTAAGAGCTATGGCAATGCGATTTGCTCCGCCGAACTTGTCCTGATACTTGGTGAACGTCTGGATGTATTCGTGATTGGGGGGAAGTTGTTTGATAAAGCTGGTGTCGATTTTTGTGTTCAATGCAAAACCGATCATAATCAACGTGAATACGGCGAAGCACCCTAGGACGAGCTTGCGGTTTTTGAATACTAACTCGCTGAGGAGTATTACTCTCTTGCTCTCAGTCATTTGAAGCATCAGCGGCCTTCAACGCGGTTTCCAGTAATTCAGTCGCGACGGGGAGAACACCGTGCCGCCCGCAAAGAAATACGGTCGAACCGCTGGATGACTCCGCGAGTGCTACAGTACCATCTATGCCGTCTTGATTCAGGGTATGAAAGCTTACGCCACCATCGCTGCTTAGGAGCAGGGTTTCTGTGATAGTAGATATCACGATGGTTCCGGAACCGAGAACGACGGCGTCGGTAAGCATCTCCGTCGTATCGATTTCTACAGTGGTCCAGGATTTCCCTCCGTTCATGGATCTTAAGAGATGGCCCCGTAGGCCGTAGGTGAGCAGTGTATTGTCGTTCAAGGTCAGAATTCCAAAAAGCGATCCTGAGTAGGGTAGGTCGATCGTTTTCCAGGTACGGCCTTTATTATCGGACTTTAATAACTGTCCTGCCTCGCCTGCTATATAGAGCGTTCCGTCGGGACTAGAGCTTATGTCGTAGAAATGAAGTTCCTCTTCGCTAATCCATTCCTTTTTGAGGCTTTCGGCAGCATCGTCTGTCGTAGCATACTCTCCGTAAGCTCCAATAAAAATACCATTCCACTCGTCAAAAAACCAGGTATCGAAATAACTGATCTCTGGATCCACGTCAGTTATGATATCCCAGCTGTCACCGCCATCGCTCGTAGATAAGATGACTCCGGAATGCCCGCTTGCCCAACCGTATCTATCGTCCAGAAAGCGGACGTTGGTAAGCGTGGCTCTGGTCGGAGTTACTATTTGCCTCCAGGTATTTCCTTCGTCTCGGCTTTTTAGTATGTGTCCCCGTTCTCCAACTACGATGATTTCATCGTTAATCGATGCTACATCTAGCAGCAGTGATTTGGGCGATAGCGGCATCGATTCCGACGGCGTTGGCGCTGGCGTTCCACTCAAGGCACAGGCTAGTAAGACCGAAAATCCGCAAATGATCGTTTGGCAGGATAGGTTGAATAGTTTCGAGTGGAAATCGGCAGCGTCTAATCTCATCGGGTAACTGGCAATGCAAGCAATAGAGAATAGACCTTCATGTCAAAGGGATGATTGTTAGAAACATCCTTTTTCTGATGTATCCAATTTCTACCTTATTCCTTCGCGTCTGAGTGATTGGGAGCTAAAGTCACTTTCAGTTATGTCTGCATTGAAGTTATACATAGGCATTTCATTATCTAAACCGCCGGCGTTGTAGCGGCCTGAGAATAGATCCATGTGCAACTCAAGGGTAGTCCAGAAAGTTGGTAAATCGTAATAGTTGATCGAATGACCTTCAGATACCCGCCATAGTTCTCCGCGGGAGTCATACTGGTCTGCTACCATGATTTGCCAAGAGTCTTCATCCACGTAAAAGGTGCGTTTCTCGTAGATATGACGGGTTCCCTCCTTTAAGCTAGCTTCAACTACCCAGCAGCGATGAAGCTCATAGCGTGCGAGGTCCTGATTGATGTGGAGTGGAGTCAGGATTTCGTCTATCTTAACTTTATCACTATGAAGTTTGTAAGAGTTGTAGGGGATGATGTATTCACCTTTGCCAATAAGCTTCCAGTCGTAGCGGTCGGGGGCTCCGTTATACATATCGAGCTGGTCACTTGTGCGGAGGCCGTCAGCTGCGGTTCCCGGGTTGTCATACGCAACATTGGGAGCTCGCCGTACCCGACGCTGCCCTACATTATAGGTCCATGCTCTACGTGGCTCTTTGACCTGGTCGATGGTTTCATGAACAACCAGTAGGGAACCAGCCAATCGTGCGGGTGCTACGACCTTTTGGCGGTAGTATACCAGAACGTTATTCAGGTTTTCCTCCGTCTGGCCATCCATGGCATAGTTAAAGAGAAATTGATCATCGATACGAACCAGCGTATAATTTCCAGATCTTGTTGGAGATGCTTGAGCGGTCGTTCTCGACGCTGAATGGCCA
>CALGUT010000768.1 GCA_937920335.1 uncultured Opitutales bacterium | reverse complement strand
ATACCCGATCCCGAATTGCCAATCTACCTTCCGCAGGCGGTTCCCCGCGGAGAAATACGCACACGCTCCTATTTCTCGGAGATCACACAAACCTGGCGGGAGGCGACGATCTATACACCACCGCAATACAGTTCCAGCGATCGCAGTTTTCCCGTTCTTTATCTACAACACGGTGCGGGTGAAAACCAAACCTCGTGGAGCAATCAGGGTAGAGTCGGTGTGATCATGGACAACCTGCTAGCGGATAAGAAATGCAAATCTATGATTATCGTGATGGAAAACGGATACGCTTATGCGCCCGGCGCCAAGACCGATGAAGATGGTCGAATGGTTAATAGTTTCGAAACACTCCTGATCAAAGAGACCATTCCCATGGTCGAAGCGCATTACCGTGTGAAGGCAGACAGGAAACACCGAGCGATTGCTGGATTATCCATGGGAGGCGGTCAAGCGCTGAGGATCGGCTTGGGCAACCTAGATACGTTTTCTTACCTCGGCTGCTTCAGTGGCGCAGCACGAGATGCTGGCTCGTTGATCAAGGACAGTAAGTCCGTCAATAAAGCATTGGAATTGTTCTGGATTGCGTGCGGAACAGAGGACTTTGTCTATGAGCGCTCTCAGACTCTCGTCGAAGAGCTAGAGACTGCGAACGTTCATCACGAGACCTACTGGCACCCTGGTACTCATGAATGGCAATCCTGGCGCTTGCAGATAAGTCTTTTCGCTCCGCAATTGTTTTAGCAGTCGATCGGCAAAGCTTTTCAAAATTCAAATGAGGTTTGACCTCAGCATGTTCATTAAATGGAGTTTGTAGCTTGTCCAATACAACCCCATGTCAGTCATGAACAAACCTTGGAGCGAACAGGTGGCCATAGTCACCGGAGGTGCATCAGGAATCGGTTTTGCCGTTGCAAAGAAGCTTCAGGCCCTAGGCGCCCAAGTTGCCTTGCTCGACCGGGACCAAGCGGGACTAGAGTCCGCAAAAGCTGAACTAAACGACCAACCGCTTATAGTTCAAACAGACATTAGCGACGAAGTCTCTGTGAATAACGCGGTTAAAACCGTATTCGAAACCTACGGTCACATCGATGTGCTCATGAACAGTGCCGGTATCACCGGTAAAACGAACATCATAGGGCATGAAGTAGAGGTTGAAGATTTCGACTGGGTTTATCGGGTCAATTTACGCGGATCGTTATTAATCTGCAAAGCTGTGCTTCCTCACATGATAGAAGCTCGCTACGGCCGCATTTGCCTCATGGCCTCCATAGCTGGTAAGGAAGGCAACGCAGGTATGCTCGCTTACTCAGCAACCAAGGCAGGAGTAATCGGACTAACGAAAACTTTAGGGAAAGACTACGCAACGACCGGAATCACCATCAACGCGTTAGCTCCAGCCGTTATTCAAACACCGATCCACGACACTATTCCTCAAGAACAGATCGATTACATGACCGCGAAAATCCCCATGGAACGATGCGGCACTCTAGACGAAGCTACCGCCACAGCTGCCTTCATTCTATCACCAGAAAATAGCTTTACCACCGGCTTTTGTTTCGACCTATCAGGCGGTCGGGCTACCTACTAACTCTTACATTCCCAATTATGAAAATCATTCGTTACCTCGATTCAAACGGCGCAGAACATTACGGCGCAGATCAAGAAGGAACCGCCTATCGTATCGACGGCGATATTTACGGTGACTTAAATGTCACTGATGAAGCAGCTGATGTATCCAAATTATTGGCACCTATAGTTCCCGAAATCATTATGTGCATCGGACTGAACTACAAATTCCATGCCGAAGAGAGTAAAATGCCAATTCCGGAGAAGCCGGTTCTTTTCATAAAAAGCAGTAGCACCGTCCAAAACCCGAACGATCCGATAGAAATCCCCACGGCCTATGCCAGCCACAAAGTGGATTACGAATGTGAACTTGCCATTGTGATCGGCAAGGAGTGCAAAAATGCGACCGAAGAAAATGCACTGGATTACGTCCTTGGTTACACCTGCTGCAACGATGTGAGTGCACGGGATTGGCAAATCGAATGGGGAGGAAGCCAATGGTGCCGCGGAAAGAATTTTGATACGTTTGCTCCACTGGGTCCGTGTATCGTAACCGGAGACGAAATAGGTGATCCTAACGCCCTCAAGATCAGCACCGTGTTAAACGGAGAGACGGTTCAGGATTGGAACACCGATGATATGATTTTCTCGATTCCTCAGATCGTTGCCTTCCTGAGCGGAAGTAACACGCTTCTCCCCGGCACAGTGATTATCACTGGAACACCCCATGGCGTAGGAATGGGAAAGACCCCACCCCTATGGTTGAAAAGTGGAGATGAAGTAACGATCGAAATAGAGAAGATCGGAAAGCTGACCAATCCAGTAATCAATGAAGGTGAATAGCCTTCAATAGCGCCTGTTTAGGAAAGTGATATCCGAATCAGGATCGCTCCTGATTTAACACCAGAGACCCAGGGGAGTTGACTACCCCTTCGTCATCGTCGCTTTCGTGCGGACTGATGTCATAAAGCTTGCAGAACGACTGAACGATATCGTTGTAGATAAGTACCAATACAGGAATCAGTACGAGCGTGATAAGGGTCGCAAAGACGATACCCCACGCTAACGAGATCGACATGGGTATTAGGAACGCGGCTTGCGGGCTATCTTCGAACATCAGCGGAGCAAGACCAAAGAAAGTGGTCATCGACGTTAGCAAAATAGGCCGGAACCGGCGAACACCCGCCAACCGAACCGCCTCTTCAAGTGGCATACCTTCTTTGGTACGACTGTTCATAAAGTGAACCATCACCAGACTATCATTCACGACCACT
This sequence comes from uncultured Opitutales bacterium, assembly GCA_937920335.1. GTDB lineage: Bacteria > Verrucomicrobiota > Verrucomicrobiia > Opitutales > UBA2995 > UBA2995. The sequence continues at coordinate 7 of CALGUT010000768.1, read as the reverse complement.
CCGGATA
>CALGUT010000767.1 GCA_937920335.1 uncultured Opitutales bacterium | reverse complement strand
AACAAGGACAGAAAAACGGGCTGACCTAGCGAGGGTCAACTGGTTTGTCTGTTGTAGGTTCACTTATTTCAATGAATGTGAGGTCTTCATGGAGATCCAAAACCAGAATCTGGCACAAATTTGAAGAAGTTCAGATTTTGGTTTGTGCTTTGGAATTAAATTCCGCACTCATGTTGAAACCCATACTTATCTTATGAAGTATATCTTTATTACCGGTGGTGTCGTTTCCTCTTTAGGGAAAGGCCTCACCGCCGCTGCAATCGGGGCTTTGCTAGAACTCCGTGGCCTGACCGTCCGCATTCAGAAATTCGATCCTTACCTAAATGTGGATCCAGGAACGATGAGTCCTTTCCAGCATGGAGAGGTATATGTCTTGGACGATGGAGCTGAAACAGACTTGGACTTAGGGCACTACGAACGTTTCACCTCGGGGTCACTTTCTAAATTGAACAACCTGACATCCGGTCAGATATACGATTCGGTTATTACAAAGGAGCGCCGCGGAGACTATCTAGGCAAGACGGTCCAGGTCATTCCTCATGTAACAAACGAGATTAAAGATCGCATCTACGAAGCTGGGGAGGGTGTCGATATTCTGATCACTGAAATCGGCGGTACTATTGGTGATATAGAAGGCTTACCTTTTGTGGAGGGTCTGCGGCAGTTTAGCACAGAGCAAACGCGTGGAGACGTACTTTTTATTCATGTTACGCTGCTGCCTTTCCTGGCTGCAGCGGGAGAATTGAAAACGAAGCCGAGTCAGCAAAGCGTAGCGAAGCTTCGCGAAATTGGCATCCAACCGGATATACTTGTTTGCCGGACTGAGGAGCCCATGAGCGATGAAGTTAGGCAAAAGCTGGCGATGTTTTGTAATGTCCCCGCCAAAGCCGTTATAGAAGAATGTGACGTAGAAACGTCCATTTACGAACTACCGCTCATGCTTCAGCGTGAGAATGTAGACGATTTGGTGGTCGAGTATCTGGGATTAGATGCTCCGGATAAGCCGATGGACAAATGGAATGATATCGTGCGTCGACTCAAGTATCCGGCCCATAAGGTGACTATTGGAGTAGTGGGGAAGTATATCGAGCTGCAGGATGCTTACAAATCAGTCTACGAATCACTGACTCATGGTGGGATTGCGAATGATACGAAGGTAATAGTCGAACGGATTGACGCCGAAGATCTGACAACTGAGGAAGGTCGCGAGAATTTGAGAAAATTGGACGGGATTCTAGTCCCAGGTGGATTTGGAGACCGGGGAACTGAAGGTAAGATCTGGGCTGCTCGTTACGCACGTGAGAATAATCTCCCTTATTTTGGGTTGTGCCTCGGAATGCAGATCGCGGTGATTGAATTTTCTCGTAACGTATTGGGACTGGCTGATGCTAATAGTCCCGAATTTGATGAGCAGACGCCCCATCCGGTGGTTCATTTGATGGAAGATCAGAAGGAGGTTACCCAGAAGGGTGGGTCCATGCGTTTAGGGGCTTACAAGTGTGATTTACTTGAAGGGACCGTTTCGAGGAAGGCCTATGGTTCTGAATCTGTCAGCGAACGTCATCGGCATCGCTACGAATTCAACAATGCTTATCGGGCGGATCTAGAAGCGAAAGGGATGAGAGTCGCTGGAGTGAATTCAAAACGGGATTTAGTCGAAATTGTAGAAATCGAGGATCATCCTTGGTTCGTTGGAGTCCAGTTCCATCCTGAATTTAAATCCAAGCCGTTCCTTGCGCATCCATTGTTCGCATCTTTCATATCTGCTGCGTTAGAAAAGAAGGCCAACGCCTGAATGTTATTCGATTCTGATAGACTTTTATTTTTAGCCGGACCCTGTTCCTTAGAGTCTTTAGACACCTGTCTTCCAGTTGCGAAATGCTTGGCGGAACTTCGCGAGATACATCCGGAGCTCAACATTGTTTTCAAGGGATCGTTTGATAAGGCGAATCGCACAGCTATCTCGGGGGCTCGTGGTACGGGTTTGACCGAAGGGCTCAAGATTCTTAGTGAAATTAAAGAGCGATTCAATTTTCCAGTCATTACGGACATCCACGACACTACTCAGATTTCTGCTGTC
>CALGUT010000766.1 GCA_937920335.1 uncultured Opitutales bacterium | reverse complement strand
TATGATGCACGGCTTAGGGACGAGATGCTCGAAATCGATCCGGATTACGCATCCGGTAAAATGACGAATCTGATTACGTTTTTGGAATCTCTTGAACCCCAGCAACTCGCAGACGCATTGAAAGTGAAGATGGATAGCGGAGCGGCTCATGAAGCGGCTCCTATCTGGAGCGATTCAAGCGTGCGAAGAGAGTTACAATTTTTGATCAGCCACACCATTCATCATTATGCCTTGATAGCCACATTATGCGGGAATGAAGGCATGGATCTTCCCAAGGACTTCGGCGTGGCGCCCTCGACCTTACGTTTTAGGAAATCCAAAAACGCCCAATGTGTACGGTAAGCTGGTGCATCCAGGAAGACGGATACACCCTGTTTTTTAACCGCGACGAAAGCAGAGATCGAGTACTGGCCATTCCCCCCTCGATAGGGACCGCCAACGGGACTCACTATATTTGCCCAAAAGATCCGCAAGGCGGTGGTACCTGGCTGCTCGTCAACGAGCACGGACTGACAATTGGCCTGCTAAACTACTACGAGGCGGCTACTAGCTACCAACCGACTAATCCAAAATCCAGAGGAGCCCTTCCACTCAGGTTTTCCGAATGCACAGCCCTTTCGGACGCAAAATCTGCAGCGCTCAAAGAAGACTTCGAACCCTACCCTCCCCTGCATCTGCTCGTGGTCGAGGCAACGGGTTGCGCACTGCTGATGACCTGGGATGGAAAACAAAAATATATTTCGTATCCAACAACTGAGGACTTACCGATTTCAACGTCATCTTCCAAAACCAACGAAGTCATTCTCACCCGGAAAGCACAGTTTAAAATCGCATTGGAATCTCAGGCGAACCGCACAACCGCGTTAGAACAATTTCACACCAGTGAACTACCCCTTCCAACAACACACGCAGTATTAATGACAAGATCGGATGCAAAAACGGTAAGTATCTGCCGCGCAGAAATCCGGAAACATAGGGTATCCTTGGGCTACCAGGCGAGACCCGGTGACGACGCAACCCTCGAGATCCCCGTAATACAATCCATCGCTCGCGACTAGAAGATGGTAGTCAAGAAACAGAAACAGCGAGTATTCACTTTTCGGCGATTTCTGCTACTGTATCTGATCGTATTGGGCGTCTCTCACCTAATCCGTCTGTTTCAGCCTGATCAGTCCCCCTACCTTGACGATCAATCCTTCGTCGATGTCTACGAAATGGATGGAACGAAACAGATGGAGAATAAGGTCAGTATGGCTTACTTGGATATACCAGCCAATAAGCCAGATGCGCCGACACTCGTGATTCTTCATGGTAGCCCCGTTGCTTCCTCTTCTCTTGAACCAATCGTTAACAACCTGCGCGGTCAGTTTAGGTTAATCGTTCCTGATCTACCAGGATTTGGAGGTTCCACTCGAACGATTCGCGACTATTCCATTCAGGCTCATGCGTACTATCTGAATCAACTTATGGCCCAGCTGAGGATCGGTCAATTTCACTTGGCTGGTTACAGTATGGGAGGCGGAGTAGCGATTGAATATGCAAATGCTTTTTCAGAGGAAGTGAAATCCATGCAGCTCGTATCCTCTATTGGGGTACAGGAACTGGAACTGCTCGGAGACTATCTGATCAATCATGCGGTTCATGGAGCCCAATTAGGCGGACTTTGGATCCTCCAGGAATGCCTTCCCCATTTCGGATGGATGGACTATGCGATCCTCAACGTTCCATACGCACGTAATTTTTTCGATACCGACCAACGCCCTCTCCGCGGCTATCTTGAGAAACTGGAAGCCCCGACACTGATTTTACATGCTGAAGATGATCCCCTGGTTCCCATCGAAGCGGCCGAGGAACATTTCCGCATCCTTCCACAGAGTGAACTAACCCTACTACCAGGGAGCCACGTATTTATCATCTCGAAACCTGAGATAACCGGGCCGCATATGGCCAATTTTATTTATCGTACTGAAGAAGGTGATGCGCTTACCCGCACTCAAGCACTACCAAATCGTGTTCAAAAAGCTGAAGAAGCTTTTCTATACCCAGCTCGGACAGTGGAAGGCATAGGATTAGTTGTGCTTTGGATCCTACTTGCGGTCGCAACTTTCGTGAGTGAAGACCTCACCTCCATCAGCGCAGGGATCCTCGTTGCCAAAGGCGTAATGGGTTTTTCCCTGGCAACGTCGGCTTGCCTGATTGGCATTTTTGTAGGTGACCTGCTATTATATCTGGCAGGTCGAGTTCTGGGCAAAGACTTCGTACGCAAAGCTCCGCTCAAATGGTTTATATCGGAAACCGATATCCTGAGGAGCTCTCAATGGTTCGAAAAACGAGGGTTTGCCCTCATCTTCATCACACGCTTTTTCCCTGGGACACGATTGGCAACCTACTTCACCGCGGGTATCCTCGGCGTAAACTTCTGGAGATTTTCATTTTATTTCCTATGCGCAGCCATTCTGTGGACTCCATTATTGGTCGGCGTAAGCACCTTACTCGGCGGACAGATGCTCGAGTGGTTCGAGGTGTATCAGGATTTCGCCCTGTTCGGTCTCGTGGGCATGGTCCTATCAATGCTCGTTCTCCTGAAGCTCATCGTGCCGCTTTTCAGCTATCGTGGGCGGAGGCTATTGCAGGGTAAATGGATGCGTTTTTCTCGTTGGGAGTATTGGCCGCTTTGGAAGTTCTATCCTCCGATTATTTTGTATGTTGTTTGGCTCTGCCTGAAACAGCGTTGTCCAACCTGGTTTACCGCAACCAACCCGGGAATGCCGATGAGCGGTTTAGTTCTCGAGTCAAAACAACAGATCCTCAACGCCCTCAAGCCAGCTGGTGAGGTGATCCCACCCTTCGGAGTCATTTCACAAGAATTGGATCCGACCGAAAAATGGGCTCACTTAGAACATCTTCAGCAAAATCCATCGCTTCAATTTCCGGTTATCTTCAAGCCCGATATAGGTGAGCGAGGTCTTGGCGTTGCCATCATCCGTTCTGAAATGGACGCGAGAGCCTATCTGGACGACAGTCAGGATGACATAATTGTGCAGCAGTACATCGATGGAAGGGAATACGGCATTTTCTATTACAGGCTCCCGGATGAACTGACTGGGCACATCTTCACGATCACCGATAAACGGTTTACGAAAGTCCATGGTGATGGCACACAGACACTAGAAAACCTGATCTTGAACGATGAACGCGCAGTGGCCATGGCCCCATTTTTTATAAAGAAATATGCGGCTCGTTTGTTTGAAGTTCCAAAAAGGGGAGAGGACATACAACTGGCCGAACTGGGCACCCATTCACGGGGAAGCCTGTTTCTTGACGGGACCCACTTGGTGACGGATGCCCTGGAGGCCGAAATCGATCGGATCTCAAAGTGTTTTGACGGATTCTATTTCGGTCGCTACGATATCAAAGTCCCATCTAAAGAAGCCCTGCAGCTCGGTGAGCACATTCGCGTCTTGGAATTAAACGGAATAACCTCAGAAGCAACGTCCATCTATGACCCACAAAATAGTGTCTTCACCGCCTACCGAGTACTCTTCAAACAATGGAAAATCGCAGCGGCGATCGTAACTCAAAACCGCAAATCAGGCATCAAGCCGGTAACTTTCCTTCAAGTTTTGCGACAATACCTTGATTACAAAAACAAAGTGAAAGTAGAAGTATAGTATCATGAACATTGGTAAAGTAACACCCGAGGCAGAACCCATGGTCACTCCAACCGGAGAGATCATTCACGAACTAATCGGGCTCTATTCGGAACCGAAAAACCCGCGCCATGGTGTTGCCCAAATTACACTGCCCTCGGGAAAAGGTGCCGCCAAGCACTACCACCCAGCAGCGGAAGAATCTTACTATATCCTATCCGGCGAAGCACAGATGATTCTCGGTGAGGAACAATCGAAGGTGACTACTGGAGATGCCATTTTGATACCAACAGGAGTGCCCCACAAAATCTGGAACGAAACTGACCAGGACGTAGTTTTTCTAGCTATTTGTCTACCCTCCTGGGATCCGGAGTGCTCGGTATACCTCGAATGAGTCTACCTATTTTCGAAATCGAGGAGGCATTTATCTCCGCCGTTGGTCGCACCCGCCAAGTCATACTTAAAGCACCTACTGGGTCAGGAAAGTCCACGAAGATCCCACAAATGCTTCTCGACCACGGCTGTCTTGAGAATGGTCAATGTGTGATTCTTCAGCCGAGGCGCCTCGCAACCCGCCTACTCGCCAAACGAATAGCGGAAGAAAGAAATACCCCATTGGGAGATGAGGTCGGCTACCAGATTCGCTTTGAGAATCGGGCCACTCAGCAAACCAAGCTCAAATTAGTCACTGAAGGAGTATTGGTTAGGCAACTACTGGGAGATCCCAAACTCACAGGAATATCTGCCATCGTATTCGATGAGTTTCACGAGCGACACATCGAAGCAGATATTGCTCTGGCTCTGGCAAAACAGCTTCAGGCAACCGCACGCCCAGATCTGCTAATCGTGGTCATGTCGGCTACATTGAACACGGATATTCTCAGCGAATACCTGCCAGCCCATGAAATCGTCACCACAGAAGGTCGGAGCTACCCCGTTAGAATTTCTTATCAACCACTAGGAACCGGAAATCAAAGGCCTGTATGGGAAGCTGCTACCGAGGCGTTTTCAAAATGGAGTCAGGAAACCACGGACGGCGATGCGCTCATCTTTATGCCCGGCGCCTTCGAAATACGTAAGACGATTGAACAGCTCACCAACCACCGAAGCGCGCGTGGCTGGAAGGTGCTTCCACTTTACGGTGACTTACCACCGGATCAGCAAGACGCAGCGGTTCAAACCTATCGTGAGCGCAAGGTGATAGTCGCCACCAATGTAGCGGAAACCTCCATCACTATCGACGGAATCACAGCCGTTATCGATTCAGGATTAGCCAGACAGGCCAATTACGATCCGAACCGCGGAATCAATACGCTTCTAATTGATAAAATAAGTCGCGCCTCCGCTGATCAACGGGCCGGACGCGCCGGAAGAACAGCCCCGGGGATTTGTTTACGACTGTGGTCCAAGGCAGATCAGGAAACCCGGGCGCGCCAAGACGCGTCAGAAGTTAAGTGCATCGACTTATCTGAGACGCTCCTAATGCTCAAAGCTGCGGGCATCGAGGACTTGGACCATTTTAACTGGGTCGAAAAACCTCTCGAAAAAAGCTACCAAAGGGCGTTGGAGCTATTGGTCGATCTGGGTGCTTTTACACGAGATCGACACTCGCTCACTCAGCGCGGGAAACAGATGGTCGCTTTCCCCGCTCATCCCCGCCATGCGAGTATGTTGCTTACCGCGAACCATTACGGATGTGTTCCAGCGGTTTGCCTCGCGGTAGCCCTCACACAAGGGAAGAGCCTGTTACTCCCTCATCGCGATAAACGGATTGATGAGGAACGTGAGAAAATCTTCGGAGACAATACCACGTCAGATCTCTTAGCGGAGATTCAGGCTTACCACTACGCGGAAGGTTATCGGTTCCAAATCGAAGCTTGCCGAGCACTGGCAATTCACGCCGGATCAGCGAGACAGGCTCAACGTATATACCAGCAGTTTCTGCGACTAGCTGAACGCCAAGGACTTGATTTGAACCAAACCAACGAAACCGATGTTGGCTTTCGAAAATCGATTTTATCCGGTTTCAGCGACCAGCTCGCCAAACGCCTAGACGGTGGGACCCTGCGGTGTGCCGTCGTTCACGGCCGCCGTGGTGAGCTCAACCGAAATTCGATCGTAAAAGGGTTCGGGCTAATCGTCGCCATGGAAATCAATGAAATCCAGGGCAAAGACGTATCTGTCCTGCTCGGGCAGGCATCTGCTGTTGAGGAAGACTGGCTACAGGAGCTATTTCCAGAAGATCTAAGCGAAGCTGAAGAGGTTGTATTTAACTCATCAATACGAAGAGTTGAGGCCATCAAAGTCAGGAAGTTTCGTGACCTTGAATTACAAACCCAGTCAATGCCTACGCCTTCCCCGGAAAAAGCAGCAGCGCTGCTAGCAGGGCAGGTAAGTCAAGGCACCTTAAAACTAAAAAGATGGGATACTGCCGTCGAAAATTGGATTACC
>CALGUT010000765.1 GCA_937920335.1 uncultured Opitutales bacterium | reverse complement strand
CAACAGCAGCTCCGGGAGATGCGTTGATACCTCGCGCGAACGCCTTCCCAGCCACAACTGCATTCGCCTTTGAGGGGAGATTAAAGCTGGGATGGAGCAATGAATCTATTTGAATTGGACTTACTCGCCTAACGGCTTCCTGTCTTGAAATTGAACCTTCGTTTGCCATATCGACAGCAATTTTAAGGGCCGCTTGTGGAGTCCGTTTTCCACTTCGTGTTTGTAGTATCCAGAGTTTACCTTGCTCAATAGTAAACTCCAGATCTTGCATATCTTTATAGTGGTTCTCCAAGCGATCGCAGATATCGTCAAAGAAGGGAAACAGTTTTGGAAATAAGCTTTTCAGTTTATTTATAGGAAGGGTATTCCTGATTCCAGCAACTACGTCTTCCCCCTGTGCATTGACTAAAAAGTCGCCGTAGTGACATTTCTCTCCACTGTCTGGGTTTCTGGTAAAGCAGACGCCAGTCGCTGATTGGTTGTCTCGATTTCCAAAAACCATCGAAACTATATTTACAGCTGTTCCCCAGTCGTGGGGGATACCCGTGGCATTCCGGTAAATAATAGCTCGTCTGCTATTCCAACTCTTGAAGACAGCCTCAATGGCCATACGAACCTGCTCCAGGGGATCTTTTGGAAATGATTGTTGGGTCTGTTGTTTATAGAGGCTTTCGAATGATCGGCATATCAATCGCCACTGTTCAGCTGTTAATTCGGTGTCTGTTGAAACGCCTGCATTTTGCCGAGTTGCGGACAGTATTTCTTCAAAGGGTTCATCGTCTATTCCCATAACGACAGACCCAAACATTTGAATCAGCCTGCGGTAAGAGTTATAAACGAAGGCTGGGTTCGATACGGTTTCTTCAAGGCCTCCAATAACTTCACTGTTAAGTCCAATATTCAGGACTGTATCCATCATACCCGGCATTGATGTACGGGCTCCTGAGCGACAAGAGACCAGTAACGGATTCCGAGGATCGCCCAGCTTTTTTCCAGTTGCTTCCTCAAGCGCTAACAACGCCTCCTTGATCTGGATCCAAATTTCATCATCAAGCTGTTCATCGTTTTCTAAGTAGCTATTACAGGCCTCAGTCGTGACAATGATTCCCTGAGGAACGGGCAGACCGAGTTGCGTCATTTCCATGAGCCCAAGACCTTTGCCGCCTAGAATATTTCGAGGTTCCTTACCCTCACCTAATAAGCGCGATTTAACGGTTTCAAAATCACTGAAGCCGTAAATCCATTTCTTTTTCGGATTCCGCTGCTTGATCATAAGATGCCCTGTTAGCTCTACCTTATTAAGGTAAGTGCATAGTCGAGACTGTCAAAGGATAGGAACTATAACGTGGATGCAGTAACTCTGCTCAAGTTGCTATATTAGAGTGGCTTATAAACCTCCTAAGTGTCTCTATAATAGCAAAGAAATACAGGGATGACCGACCTGAATGTCCATATATATGGACCTAACCTGAGGAACTCAAATCCTCCAACGCACAAATCGTTTTCCAGTTTCTCGTCGTTGCTCGGACATGGAGTTTATTTTCAAAATATTGGTTGTTTATTTTCGTTTTCCCGTATCCGTTCGAGCAATAAATGTACACGTTTTGTTGTGCGATTTTGAAGAGTCCTTGCTCGTTTTTTGGAACAACGATGTCTTTTCGATGAGTTTCTTCGGGTTCTGAAAAAAGGAACGTTACGTACAAAGAGTTGGTATCGAATGTGCCCAATTCACAATAGGGATTTTCATTTTTCGTTTTCTCTAGATAGCTGCCGGGTACAACCAACACCGGCACCTCGTATCCATACTCGGTCATGATTGCTTGGCTGATCCGTGTTCCTTCCTCACGGGACATGACATCCGATGCTGTTTCAAACACGACATTTCCACTTTGCAGGTAGGTAGTAACTTTTTGGTAACCGAGATCCTCAAACAATGTCTTCAGCTCCACCATGCGAATCTTGTTTTTACCGCTAACGTTTATTCCCCGGAGCAATGCTACATAAGTTGCCATTGAAAGTATTAAAGAAGGATGATCGTTGCCCAGGTCAATGTCCAGTGTTCAGCGTAATGCTCCAGAAAGCGACTCGTCATATCCAGCGAGCTCGAGATAGGCACGCCCTACGAGAAGGTCGTTCTCATCATAAACTCTGCAAGCCCCCTCCCAGTAGTTGGTTCCGTTTAGATCTCCTGTGAGTTCTTGGTTTTCGACTAAGGGTTTTAGGGTAAATTGCCGCGTAGTCCCAGATTTTGGGTCTTCCGTGGTTATGGTAACAGTTGTTGGATAATCAGCACCTGTTTGAGGGCTTTTCCACAAGGTATCTTTGCTCCACCTGAAGCCTGAGTTTCCATAAGCCTGGTATTGAGTGTCTCCCACCTCATCGATCCAGATAAGTTGAGAAAACGCTGAAGGGGTACCGTCTCGCTGACGGAGGAGGTAGGCTTTTATTTCCCGTCCATCTTCAAGCTGTATCGCCGTCCAATCCCAGCCCTCAAGATTTTCGCTTAATTGCTGACTGGAAATTTCATGGTCCATCCACGCTTCTCCGGTTACAGGTAGCGTTTCTCCGTTTAGTTCAAGTTGACCGGTTACTGCGAGTCGCGTGAATGTGATGTAATAACTTCTTGCAGCAGGGTCGGGACCTTTTCTGGAGGTTCCATCCTGGCCAAAGATGACTTTGGGTTTGGAAGGAGTAAGCTTAAGATCAAGACTTGCTGTATCGCGTATATGAAACTGTAGATCCATGGATTCTGTCTTTGAATCAGTCATTTTGAGATTCCACGGTCCGTGGTTCAGGTCGAGCGTCTCTTGTTTCGCAGAGGCATCCCATCCGTTGCGGTCGAGGCGCTCGTCGAAGTGGAACGTATCGCCTTGAATGTCCGTTAACGCTACCTGTGTCGAATGGATTTGGGAGCTTCCAAAAAAAACAGAGTCTGATTCAGTATCATTTCTGGGCCCCGCGAATCGAAAAAAGGTCGCCTGGAACCCAAAAGGACGATCAGTTTCAGTCTTCAAGTGGCCGGTAAGATACCACCATTCAATCTTATAATCTGGATGACTTCCATGAGCTCGCGGAAACTTGAGAACGGAATTGGGTTGAGGAACTCGAAAGCCATCAGTTGTAAGCTCTGGAACATTCCCGATGATAGGCGATTGAGCGAACGTAATTAAGAGGCCGATCATATAAGCCGATAATTTTAAACTCTTCATTCTTCTTGAAGTGGTTTTTGGTTTCCAGCGAACCAGCCAACCAACCAGCTTACTAATCCGCCTAAGAAAATAAGCAGTCC
>CALGUT010000764.1 GCA_937920335.1 uncultured Opitutales bacterium | reverse complement strand
AAGCGGATTACGGCGGTTGGCGAATGGCGTCCCTTTGAGAATACCTCCCTCCGCCTTTCCTATGAATCTGGGTCGATAACCGCAAATCGTCCGAGGACACTTCCTCCGCAGGATATGGTAAGTCGATGGTTTGATGTGTCTCCCACTGGGCAGGCGAAGCCCACGCACGATCCTCACAACCTGTTCCAGTTGTTTCTCTATGACGATGAAGGCAATAACGTGGACAACCTGTACTGGGGACCGATTGGATTTACCTTTGAAGCTGCCGCTGTCTATGCGGGACCGCAATATGGAATTGCGGGCGGAGCGTTACCGAATGGGACTAATGCGTTTGTGCCCATCATCAACAACCGTTATGGTCCCGATGCATCGAATGGCATAGCTTTCCAGTCCTTTGTAACGATACGGGGTGTGAACCAGCTGTATGGAAACATGCTCGGCAATCCGACCGATCAAAACGGCAATCTAAAATCAGCCACCAGGGATTTTTACGTGAACGAACACATAACGGATACCAGTCTCTTTGATTTCCGTAACCTTTTATTTGATGGTCCTAATAAAAGTGAAATGGAAAAGTTCGACGTGATAACTGGCTCGTTGGAACAAACCTTTTTGGATGGGAATGCCGGGTTGGCCTATCACTTCAACCGAGAGGAATACAGAAACCGGTTTATGAACGTTGTCGGGGACGGGTCTCGCTTCGGAGCTATCGGAGTGGATGTGAACGTCACTTACCCGAATGGCGACGTGAATCCGAATTTTGGGCGGTTGTTCGCTTCAGCCGGAGGCAATGGTGGAAGAACAAATACCAGTAATATAGATCGTGAAAATCATCGCTTTACCGGTTTCATCAAGTTCGATGCTACTGAAAAGGTTGATGGCCTCATCGGGGAACTACTTGGCGATCATACTTTGACCGCTTTGCTTGAAAATCAAAAAACAAATACTCGTAACATATCCTATCGGAATTATATTTGGGACGACGACTTTCAACAAAACAGCAACCCGCCTAATCCTGCCAATATAACGGACGTGGGTTCATTGGTTTACTTGAGTGATAGTATCGCCAATCAGTCCAGTTCGGCGGGTTCTCATGCGTCTAACTTGAGATCCAGACTGCAGTTTCAGCAGGAGTATTCTTTGAGTTATCGTGATCCTGTAACGGCGTTATTTACGACAGATACCTTTGGAACGATTCCAAATGTTCCGGCGGGTGGCTCTTTATCAAAGAATGATATCGATAGTATGGCGTTCATCCTGCACAGCGGTTTTCTCAATAATCACATTGTGGCGACTTATGGTTACCGGGAAGATGACGTCGATGTTTGGTCGACACCGCAACCACCGCGTTTGAGTGACAACTCTCGGGATATAAGTTCTGGGGCATTTTTCCTACCAAGTGACCCAACTTTCCAGTCGAGTACCGATGCGAGCAGTTGGGGTATTGTCGCCCACGTACCGGATGACTGGATGGATGCTCTGGGAGGGTTTGGTCTGAGTTTTCACTATTCCGAATCTGATAATGCTCAGATTGGATCTGAACGGAATAATCTGAGGGGGGAAAGTCTTGGGCCTGTTAGCGGAACCACCGAAGAGGTGGGTGTCACATTTTCTTTCTTCGATGACCGTTTCAGTATTCGTATCAACGACTACAAAACGCTCCAGATCGGTGAGAACTCGGGGTTGACTACGAACTTTAATGGTATGCTTGGCCCCTACTTGTCAAACTATGCACCGGCTTCTCGTCAGGAAAATATCGATGTGAATCTCACAGGACGAGCTGATATGGATCGCTTGGCCAACTATGATCCGTTCAAGGGTTCTGACTACCTCAGAGAGTATTTCTCTTTTACCGAAGATGAGTTTGGAGTTGTTCGCGACCTACCAGCCAATCTGACGTTTCCTACAGACTTGCTTTCTGAAGGATTGGAGATCGAAGGGGTGGCTAACCTGACGAGTAATTGGCGATTGATGTTCAACATTTCTCAGCAGGAAGTGTCCGCAACCAATACAGCGCCTCTGTTTGCTTCCTTCATCCAGAATACGGTAGATCCGGTGTTGGCTGAATACGGCGATTTTAATACGAATAGCGGCCAAGTGGAAACGATCCAGAGTTGGACCAACCGTACTGGTCTCATATCGTCCAAGACCAAAATTGCTGAGGACGGTGGAATCAAGACAAACGAGATTCGTGAGTGGCGTTGGAATTTGGTCACCAATTATACTTTCGATGCTGATTCTGGCTTCAGAGGGTTTAATGTGGGCGGGGCCGTTCGCTGGCAAGACGAGATAGGTATCGGGCGTCCGATCATCGTCGATCCAGATCTGGGATTTGTGCCTGACTTGAGAAACCCATTCTACGGACCTGAAGAAACCATGATCGATGCTTGGATTGGATGGGACAAGGAGCTGGGAGTTATCCTCGGTAAGAACACCCTTCTCAGGATACAACTGAATATCCGTAATCTAATGGACGAGGATGACCTTATTCCCGTGCAAGCAAACCCTGACGGAACAATTCCTGTGGTTCGTATTCCTTCTGAGCGTACCTTCGAGCTACGTGGTTCACTCAGCTTTTAATCATAATTTGTTTCTTTAAACCGAGCCGGGAATCCACATGG
>CALGUT010000763.1 GCA_937920335.1 uncultured Opitutales bacterium | reverse complement strand
GGCTTGGGGAGCCTTGTGGGAAGCCTGTTGGGAGGCTTCATCTTATTTTACTGGTTTCAACTGGGTGACGTCTTCCTCTTCGCTGTCTTAGTCGCCGGAATCAATTTGGTTCTGACTGCCTGGTCATTCGATATCCGGGAAAAAGTGACGGCAGGTGTTATCGCCGCCACGATTATCGTGATCACTTTTACTCAGCCTCTCTACGATGACCGTAATCTAGTAATTGGGCATTTCCGGGTTCGGGAGTTACTTCCATCCAGCCTCAAGGGAGCAAACACCTTTTATGCCGCGACCATTCCACAGCATGGCGATTTACTCGTGTATAACACCGGTCCGACTTTGACCAGCGCAGTCGTGTCCAAAACCATCAGCGAAGATCGCAAGAGCCTGGGACTCTATTCAAACGGACGCAACGAATCACGTATCGGCGGGGGACGGGGCGACGAGCTTACCACTAAGCTGGCAGCCCACCTCCCATTGCTATTGTCGAACGAAAGAAAGAGAGTCTTCGTGATCGGCCTGGGAACCGGAAGTACTGCCGGCGAAATTACATTGTATCCAGATGTTGATGACATTACAGTCGCCGAGATAGCACCTGGTATCTGGGATGCACTTCCCTATTTTGATCCCTACACCCACAACCTCTCCAAAGACCCTCGACTAAATGCAGAGAGCGGCGATGCGATGCGCATTCTCAAACGCAGACCGGAACCGTGGGATATAATCATTTCAGAGCCGAGTAATCCCTATATAATCGGCGCTGATCAACTCTTCAGCCGTGAATTCTACGAAATCGTTAGTAATCGACTTACAAGCGATGGATTATTCTGCCAATGGATCCAGACCTATTCAACAGACTCAGAGATTTTCAGCTTGGCACTGAATACACTGCAAAGCGTGTTTCCTTACGTCTACCCATTTTCTACGAATGGATCCGACTATATATTTCTCGCGAGCAACACACTGCTAGCGTCCGGGAATTTTGACGAGATGCGGGATTCGTTTACCAGCAACCCAAAGATCGTGGAAAGTTTAAACGAGATTAGCATCCATTCCTCGGATGAAATTCTCGGTAAGTTTGAAAGCTGGCCCCTAGTGTTAGCAGCCCACAAACTCTCATCCCCACAGTTCGAAACCCTTGAGCACCCCACCATTCACTACAAAGCAATTCGAGCCATGTTCATGGGCAAAGACTTATCCGAAGTTCGGAGTCAGTATTCCAAGATCCCAGTCTCAAATAAAGTAACGACGCGCTATACAGAGAACTGGAGTACAGAAACGCCCAGACCGTTGCTCGAGGGCGACATGTTTCGATAGCCTACCGGGCTAAATTCCGCCGCGATAAGGCCTAAAGGGTGTTCTCAATGACACTCAACAACGGGTCCTAGCATCTAAACGCTATACCGAGCCCAGCTCGCACCTGTTCGCTGTTCCTTGATTTAATGGCGACCACCTCAAGCAGCTTGCCCGGTTGGAGAAAAAGTGATTCAAGATCTAATAGCCGAACCTACTTGAATCGTTATCACAGTTAGCCTACAACGGTTGGCAATTTACTTGCAAGCCGCATTAAGCTAACCAACTCTTTATTAGATAACCCTAAGTAATTCTTCCAGTGATCCATTGTTGCCGATTTCCAAAGGGCGCAGCCTACCCGCTAGCTCTACGCTCCCTACCCTAAGTATGCTCAAGACTCTTTCCGTAATTCCCTTATTTATCGGAGCATTCGTTGTCCCTGCCCAAGCGACACCGTCATCTCTTGAAGACGCCAGAATCGAGGGTGCGCTGCGATCGAGTTACAGGAACCAGACGACACAATCCAATTCCGACAACACTCCCCAGGCGAATATGCAGGCCTTTCACGATGAGATTGAACCGCTTCTTCGAAACACGTGCTACCAATGCCACGGTGAGAAAAAGCAGAAGGGAGATTTTCGAGTCGATACCCTAGATCCTGACCTGATCAACGGCGGGGACGAGTTATGGTGGCTCGATGTGATGGATGTCGTCACTAATGGCGAGATGCCGCCGGAGGATGAGGATGTCGAACTGGCAGATGAGGATCGCGGCACAATTGTAAACTGGCTGACTACGGAAGTACATGTGGCCTCTCAGATACAGCGCAATGAACAGGGACATACCTCCTTTCGTCGTATGACGCGCTATGAATACAGCTACGCACTCCAGGATCTGCTGGGACTGCCATACGACTTCTCAAAAAACCTGCCACCGGAAACCGCATCGGAGGATGGCTTTCAAAACAGCTCTGAAATGCTTCAGATGTCGGTAAAGCAATTTGAGCAGTATCGAGAATCTGGGCGAACGGCTTTGGAAAAAGCGACGGTTCGCGGAAAACGACCGCACATGGTTTTCTACGGTATCACCATGGAAGTCGCCATGGATAAACTTAAGAAGCGTATCATCTCTGATATCCAAAAGAGAATTGATAAGGACCAGCTCGCCCCGGAAGACTTCGAGAAAGAATGGGAAACACAGACAAAGCGGTACGCGAAAAACACTAAACAGACTTATTATTTCGATCAACTAACCGGTGAAGGATTTAAAGCTGCATACCGATACAGTGGAGGCAGACAGGCGCATGCCCCGTCACCGGACCTACCCAAAGTACCACCTGTTTCCCCCTACGTCGCAATCGTACCAGCACAACAGGAAATCAAATTCGATTTAGGAGACCAACTTCCTGATACCGGCAACCTGCGTGTTCGCGTCCGGGCGTCACGCACATCAACGGAAAGCGAAAGCTTCCCTAGCCTACGATTGTTTTTCGGTTTTCAAGCCAGCAATAATTCAGAGGGGATTCGACGGATCGGCGTTCAGGACCTGGCTATTAAGGCAGCTCCGGGCAATCCGCAGTTCTACGAGTGGATCATTCCGCTAGGAGAGACTCCCCGCAATCTATTCAGAGGTATCCAAAAAATGGGCACGATACCTAACCCGACCGAGTTCCTGGAGTTTCAAAACGTTCACCAGGATACCTCCGATCCTCTAACAACAGGTATCCAAATCGACTACGTAGAAGTCAGTGCGCCAGTCTATCAGCAATGGCCGCCGGAGTCCCACACCCGCATCTTCGTTGAAAGCAATAACCAGGACAACGAGACCCAGTATGCGAGGGAGATTTTGAGCACTTTCATACCCCGTGCCTGGAGGCGACCTGTCACTGAATCGGAAATTGATCAGAAACTCAGTCTCTTTAAAGAACTCCGCCCCATCTGTGATGATTTTCAGGAAGCGATGATCGAGGTGCTAGCCGGTGTCATCGCCTCCCCAAAATTTCTCTACCTTGTGCAATCGGAGCCGACTAAGGAAAGCGAAGGCTCGTCGAAAATAACTGATTTCGAATTGGCGACCCGCCTATCCATGTTCTTATGGTCCAGCGTCCCCGATAAAGAACTACTTAGATTAGCTGAACAAGGGACACTCAGTGATTCACGTGTCCTAACCCGCCAAACGGAGCGTCTCTTGGCCGATCCGAGGGCAAATCGTTTCGCCAAACACTTTGTGCGCCAGTGGTTAGGCATGCAACTGCTCGACTACCTGAAGGTCGATGAAGAGGTCTACGATCATTTCGATGACTATCTAAAAGAAGCCATGCAGCAGGAATCTATCGTCCTATTCCAGGAAGTGATACGTGAGAACCGCAGCATCATCGATTTCATCCACGCGGATTATACGATGGTCAATGAACGGCTGGCACAGCACTACGGAATACCCGATGTCTATGGACCTGAGTTTCAAAAAGTCACACTCCAACCAACGGACGTGAGAGGTGGCCTACTCACCCAAGCCGGACTACTGGCGATGAATTCGGATGGTAAAGATTCCCACCCACTCAAACGCGGTATTTGGTTACTCGAAAACCTGCTCAATGATCCACCTCCGCCACCACCACCAGCCGTTCCTGAAATCGACTTATCCGATCCTGAAATCCTGAAACTGACCCTTAAGGAACGCATGGAGGATCACCGCAATGATCCAGCCTGCTTCTCCTGTCATGCTAAAATCGATCCCTGGGGAATTGCGTTTGAAAACTTTGACGCAACCGGTAGCTGGCGCGACACGGTTGCCGGGAAACCGGTGGACGCTTCCAGCAAGCTGTTCAACAAGCAGGAACTGAATGGTATCGAAGGCCTGAAACGCTTCCTACTGGAAAATCGTCAGGATCAATTCGCCCGCGCCATGACCCACAAACTTACCACCTATGCCCTCGGCCGCCCCCTTAGTTTTGCCGACCGCGCCAACATCGACGAAATCACTGCCAAGCTCCGTAACAAAGAAGATGGACTTAGAGATCTCATTTCGCTTATCGTTCAGAGTGATTTGTTTAGGACGAGATGAGATCGTTATTCGTTAATTCTTATAAGCTAACTGCAAACTCTACCACCTGAGCCCTGAGAAATCGCCCCTATACCCAATAACTTTTTACCATTTTCCCATAACGCTCTTTCCCCATGAACGTAAAACTTTCCACGCTCGATCGCCGCAAATTCCTTCGCGGTCTTGGCGGTTTCGCCCTCGCCCTCCCTGTCTTTGAAACGTTTTCAGGTTTAGCTCAGGCAGCGACTCCGAAGAACAAGAAACGCTTTGCTGCGTTCTATATGCCGGACGGCGTGCCCATGCCGCTCAAGGAAGATCCTGCTTATAATGACTGGAGCTGGTTTCCTCACGGCAGCGGACAGGATTATACCTTCACCAAGTGCCTCGATCCTCTCGAACCTCTGCGCGATGACATCACCGTATTTGGAGGACTATCCCACCCGGCAGCCAGAGGTGTTCATGGTCACTCGAATGCGGATCAATTTCTAACCGGCGCAGATACGGGAGACTACGGAGACTACCAGAATAGCCTATCACTCGATCAACTATTCGCAGCCTATGAGGGAGAACACACCCGCTTCTCATCGATGGTCCTATCTACCGATGGTGGCACGGGGTCGCCACGCGGCACTCATACGATTTCATTCAATGAGAATGGCCGGCCTATTCCGGCTGAACACGAACCAAAGCATATCTTCGACATGCTCTTTGTGAAGAGTAGCAAAGATGCAGCCCGGCGATTAGCCATGAGCA
>CALGUT010000762.1 GCA_937920335.1 uncultured Opitutales bacterium | reverse complement strand
AATCGGATTACTCCTCCAAAGGATCAATAATTTCTAGTTGTTACCCGATTAAAGAAACCTTAGACCCAACCTATGAAATTCGCCGCTAGCTTTCTCGTGTTCCTTCCAGCTTTACTTTTTGCGGATCTGTCAAAGCAGGTCGACACCCACGCAGCTGCCGTTGAATCGAAGGTGATTGAATGGCGACACGACATCCACCAACATCCCGAGCTTTCAAACCAGGAGTTTCGTACTGCAGCCAAAGTCGCGGAGCACCTGCGTGCACTCGGATACGACGTTAAAACTAATGTCGCCGTAACGGGTGTGGTCGGCGTATTAAAAGGTGGGAAGCCGGGTCCCGTTGTTGCGCTGAGGGCAGACATGGATGCACTACCAGTGACCGAAAAAACCGGCCTTCCTTATGCCTCCAAGGTCACGGCTGAATATGGAGGTAAAGAAGTCGGAGTCATGCACGCCTGTGGCCACGATGCACACGTAGCGATCGCAATGGGAGCCGCCGAAGTTTTTGCCAATCTGCGGGATGAGCTTCCAGGAACGATAAAGATGATCTTTCAGCCCGCCGAAGAAGGAGCGTGGCCCACTCCCATATGGGGTGCTCAGCAAATGATACAAGAGGGCGTTCTTAAGAACCCTGCAGTGGATGCAATTTTCGGTCTGCATGTAAGACCCGGAGTTTCGGGAGGTATTTACGTAAAGCCAGGCCCAATTATGGCTAGCGCCGATTTCTTAAGAATCACCGTCACCGGCAAACAAACCCATGCCTCACGCCCTTGGAGTGGCGTAGATCCGATTACCATATCTGCACAGATTATACTCGGCATTCAAACGGTAGCGAGCAGACAAGTCGATATTCTGGGAAGTCCATCCGTCGTATCGATCGGAACAATACAGGGAGGGGAAAGAAACAATATCATACCAGACGAAGTCGTTATGACAGGTACTATTCGCACCTACGATCCTGAGATACGCCAGGCCTATTTTGATAAGGTAACGCGCACAGCTGAAAAGATTGCCGAAAGTGCCGGAGCAGCTGCAGAAGTATATATCGGTTCCGACACAGGCTACGGACCCACAGTAAATGACCAAGAGCTAACTGAAGCTATGACGCCTACCCTTCAACGGGTTGCCGGAGACTCCATGCTTTTCGAAAGCACCTTAACCACTGGCGCTGAAGATTTTTCGTTTTTTCAAAAAGAGATTCCAGGGATGTTCTTTTTCCTCGGAGTTACCCCTCCAGACCAGAACTATAAAACCGCACCGACCAACCACTCGCCCTTGTTTATGGTGGACGACAGCGCCATGATTACCGGAATTCGCGCTATGTCGCACCTGGCAGTCGACTACATGCTGCAACATCCCAAGAAATAAACCCTACCCATTTCTGGCACGCTTTTGGCTTGGTTGGGGAGTTCCTTACCCGATTGAACCCTCTCATAACGAAAGACCCACCAACCACTGTGGGACTTTTTGCTCACGAGTTTTCATTTTATTTTGAAAACGAGACCGCAGAAAGATTTTCATTTCGAAACCAGAGCAGCCCCTTCCCCGGTAAATCTTCTTCCGGGTTAGTTCCTCCGATCCTCTCGCCATCGACCACCAGGTTGTAAAATCGGATATTCGAGTAGTCACCGTTTGTCAGATAGCTGAAATTCTCTTGTGGCCGAACGTTGGTTCCGGAGTTTAGTACTACATTCTTGATCTCGAAATCACGGTGTGTTCCACCCTTCGCATTGAGACCGATAAGTCGATGACAACCGTTATCGATAAATATACCATCCCATCGGTTATTCTCGGTCACATTGCCAGGACGTCCCCCCATTGCATTGATAACTGCTGAATTACTAAATTCCTTCTGCGGCTTGTAGATACTATTCACGATGTAGGTGTTCGTTGAAACATTGTGATCGCCGTGCTGACCTCCCCAAGAAAATTGAAACGGCGCCCCGTTCACTTGGTGGAAGATAGTATTATTATCGTGAATACAATTATCGCTGTAAATTTTTATCACATCGTCACAGACCTTGAAGAAACAATTCCTAACTACGGAATTATTCCCCGTAACGGTTCCGTCCGTTTGGTGCCACCACGACAGCATCTTGACGTTGTCAATGAACACTTCCCCTCTTACGGTTATGTTAAAGTGCGGGCGGCATATAGAAACGATACCTTCGATAACCTGCCCTTCTGCCTCCACCCCATCTGCG
>CALGUT010000761.1 GCA_937920335.1 uncultured Opitutales bacterium | reverse complement strand
GAGAATACTAATCCTAAATTCGGGGATCACTCGGTATGAATAGGCTTGTCCTGAATATGGGAAACATAAGCCATTTTTCTCAAAAATTCTTTAATGGTTTTTTCCGTTCGGGTGTTGTTTAGTTAGCAGAGCCGTATTCGCTCTGCTTTTTCTTCTCAATGAAACCCAAAGATTCCGAACAAGCCCGATGGTTTATCGACGAAGTTCTCCCTCAGGAGAAAGACCTTCGCGCTTGGTTGGGTGGGCGATTTCCTTCGCTTAAGGATGTCGATGATTTGGTTCAGGAAGCGTTTTCGCGTTTACTGAAAGCCCACGATTCCGGACCGATTGTAAACCCCCGTGCATTCTTGTTTGTTGTCGCCCGGAATCTCGCGCTCAATCAGTTGCGCCACCTGCGTTATGAACGCCCTCAAGGGGCCAATGAAGTCGATCCGCTCAGTATCATCGACGAGGTGAACAGCCCCCCTGAGTCGCTGGCTTCCAAAGAAGAATTCCAACATTTAATACAAGCGATCCAATCGTTGCCTGAGCGCTGCCGTCAAGTCATGACGCTGCGTAAGATCTACGGTTTATCGCAAAAAGAGGTCGCCAAAAAACTGGGGATTTCGGTGCACACGGTTGAGGCGCAGGGCAGTATCGGCCTACGCAAGTGTATCGACTATTTTCGGCAGAACGGCTATCTCAACCGATTTGCAAAATGAAACCGTCACAACCCGATTTTAATGAATCCTCAAGGATAGAGGAAACAGCTGCCGAATGGACCCTGCGTATTGACCGGGGCTTGAGTGCTGCCGAGCAAGACGCATACACCGAATGGTTGGCTGGGGACTCCCGTCATCGGGAAGCCATGGCACTCTATCAGTGGGGCTGGGGCGAGTTCGATCGCCTCACAGGGTTACAAACCACGCAACATGCCCATATTGACCCGGATCTATTGGCACCCGGCAGTGAGTTTACTCCTAAACCGAAATCGAGGAAATGGATCGTAGGGCTGTTTACAGCCATCCCATTGGCTGCAGCTGTCGCATTTGCGGTCTATCTGGCCTTTCCAAAGTCTACGGACCCATCCGGCCTGGAAGTGAAACCGGCGCTCGAGCTGATGG
Organism: uncultured Opitutales bacterium; assembly: GCA_937920335.1. Taxonomy (GTDB): domain Bacteria; phylum Verrucomicrobiota; class Verrucomicrobiia; order Opitutales; family UBA2995; genus UBA2995. Next base: position 1,191 of record CALGUT010000761.1, on the reverse strand, counting down.
CCCGGATTGAGCAACGGACACTCGATGATGGATCCAAGGTGGAGATCAACCGGGGAGCGTCGATTGAAGTCGAATACACTCCGGAGTTTAGGCGGATTTACCTGACTAAGGGAGAAGCGAACTTCGAGGTCGAAAAGGATCCGAATCGTCCGTTTGTCGTAAATGTGGCTGGAGTCGATGTGCGTGCCGTCGGCACGGTATTTAGTGTTAGGTTGTCGGATGATGAAGTGGACGTTATTGTGACAGAAGGGAAGGTGAGCGTGAAACCCACTGCAGCCCATTTTGACTATGATGAGCCCGTCTCGGATGCATTTTTGGAGATCGGTCAACGGGCCTGCGTGAATCTGGAGAACAAGCGTCCTACTGTGAAAGTCACTTCGATAAGTGACCTTGAGTTAGTAAAAGCACATCGCTGGAAACCTCGCCTGTTGGATTTTGATTCCACGCCTCTGGGTGACATTGTAGGAGAATTTAACGCGAGTAATCCAATCCAGGTGGTCTTGGGCGATCCTGATCTTGAGATGGTCAGTCTCAGTAGTTCATTCTGGTCCGACAACGTGGAGGGATTCGTTCGACTCATGGAATCGAGCTTTGGCATGAAGGCCGAATGGCGTGGGAGTCGGGAAATCGTTCTTCATAAGGCAAATTAGTAAAAAGCTCGGGTGATTATGACACGACCTGTTATTATACCAGAGAGGTTTGTCGTAATCGTTCTCATCGTTGTTGGCTTACTGAGTCTGGTCGCGTGTAGCGACACTGAGACCAAGGAACTTGATATTCCCGAAGGGTTCGCGACAACTACCCTTAAGGAATTTGCCAGGCAAGCGGATGTTGAAATCATCTTTGACTCTCGAAGCGTTTACGGTGTAAAGACGCATGCTGTTCGGGGGAGCCACAACCCCGGTGATGCCTTGCGTATTATGTTGGAGGATACACCGCTTCGTGTGGACTTCGATGAAGCATCAGGAGCTTATGCTGTAAAACGAGTTGAGTTTTCTGTGATTGTTTCCCCACGCGATCATTTTTTATTTCACCAAGGTGGCTTGCTCGCGATCCATGGTCTCGAGTTTCTATCTGTTCTTAACCCCAATGTATAAAACTATAAAAAACTTTTAACGGAAAAAGCGGCGTCGTGGTTGGTTACTATTGAACAACCCAAACTACCCATGTTCGACGTCGCCCAATCGTACC
>CALGUT010000760.1 GCA_937920335.1 uncultured Opitutales bacterium | reverse complement strand
CCGCCTCTATTAATAGACTGCGCTTATTCTGTCGGCATATGATATCCTGGCGTAGACAAGGACAATGCGATTTCCTCATCAGTCATTTCCTGTTCTATATTGGCGAATAGAGGAGAAGAAAGATAACGTTCTCCCGTATCGGGCAACATACACAGGATAACAGATCCTGGCTCAGCTTTTTCAGCGATTCCCATCGCAATCGCAAAAGTCGATCCACCGGAAATTCCGGTGAAGATGCCTTCCTTTTGAGCCAATTTGTGGGACCACTCGATACCCTGAGGACCGGGAACCGGAACGAGCTCATCGTAATACTTTCCATCAATGGCTTCCTGTAGGACGAATGGAATAAAGTCGGGCGTCCAACCTTGAATCGGATGTGGCTCCCAGGCCGAGTGACTCACCCCCGGCGAATTATTCGCTCCACGCTCTTGCACAACGCCACTAGCCACCAAGGACGCGTTGGCAGGTTCCACCAGCACAATCTTTGTATCCGGACGTTCCTTCCGCAATACACGTGAAACACCGGTAACCGTTCCACCGGTTCCATAGCCAGTTACGTAATAATCCAATTTCTTCCCAGCGAAGTCCGCCACTATTTCGCGGCCAGTCGTGTTCTCGTGTATCTTTGCATTGTCCGCGCTCTCGAACTGCCGTGCGAGAAACCAACCATTTGCATCGGCCAACTCGACCGCCTTGTTATACATGCCAAATCCCTTCTCTGCTTTGGGAGTCAACACCACTTTTGCTCCTAGAAAACGCATGAGCTTGCGACGCTCGATCGAAAAACTATCAGCCATCGTCACGACCAATGGGTAACCCTTTGCGGCACACACCATTGCCAGACCGATACCTGTGTTTCCACTCGTCGCCTCAACCACGGTTTGACCAGGTTTCAAATCGCCACGCTTTTCTGCTTCCTCGATGATACTCACCGCCAGACGATCCTTCACGGAAGATGCAGGATTGAAATACTCTGCCTTTACATAGATGGATACGCCTTCAGGCGCCAAATTGTTTATTCGAATACAGGGGGTATTACCAATAGTATCCAATACGCTGTCAAAGAGACGGCCAAGGCCATCTGTGGTTCTGGAGTTTTCTGATGTCATAACGGTTCTAAGTGAGCTTTATTAATCCTTGGGAGCGTGAGATTAAATCAGATGAAAATCTCTACGGTCCAAAGTTTACTGGGGGCTTGAGTTATGTAGTAGAATCTTCAACGGGAAAAGACATAAATCACGCTTTCGCTAAACTATTCGTCCTGCTGACGTGTCACCCGTTCGACAGACCTCACCCTTGCTCCTGCGCGAACTCTAAAAACAACTGTCCCAAAAAACCGGCACCGGTTACGTCCTTTCCCTAACGGGATTTGGTTTTCGACAACACTGCAGCGATACGCTTTTCAAGTCTCTCAGCGAATTTGGGCATTTCGCGAAACGCGATTCTTTCGGCGCTGCGATAGGCCTTCAACGCTTTGGTATAGTCTCCGATTTCTTCATAAATTTGACCCCGAGTGTAATAAGCACCCAGCGCATTATCCGGCAGTTGCTTCAGGATCATTTCCGTTACTTCAAGCGCCTTCGCCATATCATTCTGATTTCTGTATATTTGAATGAGCGTCGTGTAGGCATTCACACTTTTGACCTTGAGTTCAATCGCCTGCTTAAAGTCTGAAATAGCTGAATCAATCTGCTTGATACCATAGTAACTCATTCCACGTTGATAAAATGCATCTGCATACCAGGGCTCTTCCGCCAGTGCCTGAGTAAAGAGGATACTTGCATCGTCCAGTTTACCGACTTGGTTCTGTTTAACACCCAGGTTATACAATTCCTTGGCCTTGTCCGACTGGCCCGAACAGGCACCAGTCACTACTAAAAAAACTAGGATTAACTTCGCATTCATGATCGGTTCGAATTTGGATTCAATCTGAAGCGAACACGAATCAGCATGAGCGTGTTAACCACAAACCCCTATCTAGCCGCAGAAAAACATGCGAGACAAGGGTAATGGCCGATAGGTGATAAAAACTCACAGTTTAATTACCTATCGCCCCCACAAAGACCGCAAACCCTACCAAACAGGAATACGAATAAGCGTTCCAATGGTCTCAAGCTTGATTCTGCGAGTATCTCGGTAAGGAACTCGTCAACGTCGGTCCATCTGCAAACTGTCAGGTGGTAAAACTGCTCACCTTCGCGAAAAAGTAATGAGGCTACCGACCCCTGTACTTTTCCTATGGATACGTAAAACTTAGTGACCGATGTGCTTAGCAAAAAACGCCTTGGCACCTTCAACGAGCTCAGTCGGATCTTTCTGAAAATCTTTACTGTCAGTTTCGATAGCAATTACCCCCTGCCAAGCAGTCCGCTTCATTTCATCAAACAAAGGAACGAATGCAGCGTCGCCCTCCCCGATCAACGTATCGATCGGGACCCACTTTCCATCTTGTTCCTCAACCCGCTTGTCTTTGAAATGCATATCAGCGACCCGGCCGTTATACCCTTTGTAGGTTTCAACAGGATCATGGCCGGCGGCAACTACCCAACCGATATCCATACAGACCCCGATCCGTTCGTCTCGCGCTGCCAGCACCTCTTTTACCGTCGCTGGATCTCCATAGACCGTACCCGTCCCGTGATTGTGGATAGCCAGTTTGATGTCGTACTCTTTGACCAGCTCCTCAAGATTGTCCCACTCGTCCATATTCTTAGGTTCGACGACTACGACTTCCATACCAAACAACTTGGCGACTTCAAAAAGCTTTCGATTCTCTTCCTTATCCATAGAAGTCCTACTCACGCCTATCGAGTAAGCCACCACACCATGTTCTTCCAAAAATGCCTTCTTTGCTAGGTTCTCAGCTTCTGGTGCCGAAGGATCAATGTGAGCTCTGAAAAATTCCACATACTTGATGCCACTCTTCTTCGCAAAGAGGACAGCTTCTTCAAACGTCATATTACGGCAGGTCCATGACTGGAGTCCCAGTTTGATATCGGCCTGCTCAGCTTTTTCAGCGGCGCAGCCAAACAATAATGACGCGATCAACGTAAGAAGTAGGATCTTTTTCATAAAGTAGTATTCGATGTCAGAGTGTGCCAACAGGGCAGAACCTGGGAAAGAAAGCCAGTCCCGGTTCACAGAGACAATCTAAAATATTACGTATCCGGCCTAGACAAACTGCTCTCACCGAGCGATAAGCCTTCAAATGAAAAAGACATTTCCCATCGAAATCGAAGGCAAAAAGCCAGAACGCGTGGTTGATTCGATCAAACATGAGATCAACAAGTATCTAAAACGCGAAAGGAAGAAGAAGCTTCCGGAAGGCGCAGATTTTTGGGATTTTGATTGTCAGGTTGGCGTGAATAAGGAGGAGGCAACACCAAAGCATGTGGCTGAACTCTCAAAAGCCATTGACGCGGTTCTAGCGGCAGAATCAAAGATCGTTTATATCGAAATTATTGCCAAGCCAGCGGCACGCACCCGCAAAGCAAGAAGCGAAAGCGACAGAAAACCTACGACTCAAAAATAGCTGCCTCCAACCAAGGCCCCTCGAACTCCTCAGGCACGTAGACCTACTCAGCTACCTGGTTAAGCATCTCGAGCAACTGCCTCCGTACCTTAGGCTCAGCGCTCACTGCCAAATAGCTCGAGCGCGCCCTCCAGGTTTCATAGCCACCCAGTTGATGCTGCTCAATCGTCGGTAGGTAGCCATTATAGCCATTGGCGAGTTCGATTACGAATGTGGGCTTAAACGGGCTTGCTTTTTTAATATCCAATCCGGTTTCGACAAAGGTTTCTGTAGGAGTGGCTACAATACCCAGGTCTCCAATTCGAAGCGCTTGCAGCTTTACCATCACCTCGTCCGGGTAGTCGGCCAGAAACACGGATTCGCGGGTATAGATAAGCGCTCTATCTGTATAGGGCTCTTCTCCCGCACCAGCCAAGGTCATCTTCGCACGTCTCAGCTCCGAGTCAGTTGGCTTACGCACCCCCAACGAAATCTGCCGCTCCTCCATTTGGATCGGAACCCAATCTTGGTAAACAATGCGATCATGAGCCAACTTAGCGGCGAGGGCGATATCTTCAGCGACCCTTTCGATCTGTTCGAAAGGCTCCTTCCTGTTTCTGGGTTCAAAGAAATTCGTATTATTAATGTCTGCACTGGTCCCGTTCGTCATAATTCCAACAAAGTCAGCATCTGCTCCTAAAAGGTCACCAATATGCCTGGCAAACGCACCGAAATAATCGGCTGACAAATACTCCGCGGGAACACCCCCCACATAATGCAAACTGTAGTTGGCCAGAAATGCGATGGGACGACCCTCCAAAGACTGTACTGAAATAATGGGTACTTCCGGATCTGTAGGCCCCGCTGGTTTCGCCAATGAGGTCCCGCCCGCAGGCGGATTCATTTGTACTTGATCCGTGCCTTGCCCGAGCGGATCGATAAAGGAATAACCGTCGCGCATAAACCAACGTCGATTATTCACATGCACCGCATTGTTTCCCAATGACCATCCAATACGCGCGGGCTCCAAACGGCGGTAGGCTTCGATGATTCCAAGGGCGATTCGTTCTTTTAGCAACTCCTGATAGTCCTTGTCCGGGTCGGTTTGAAATCCTGGAGTCACACAAACCGCTGAATGCGTATGCGTCGCCGAACCGAGGATCCGGGATGCAGGGATTCCAACAGTTTCGGTTACTCTTTTCTTAGCGTCGTCCCAAATCTCGCGCGGAACCATACAGCTATCCACAATTGCAAACGCGATGACCGTCTCGCCATTGTCGATAACCAAACAGCGTGCGTGTAAAGGATCGTGCACTTTCGTAGCCTCACGGGGCGTCATCAACCCAACCGCAGGTACCGGGAATTTCTCCGGATCAATATTCATCGCATAGGCGCCTGCCCGTAGCATCGGTTGCGCGTGCACTGAACCAGCGAACAGATGCATTAGTAGTGTAATAATAAGTGGAACTTTCATAACTCCGTCGAATGGGGTGTCTTTAAAAATGAGATGAGATCCGCCATCTCAGGTTTTGATATGACAGCTTCTAGACCGACCGGCATCAGCGATCCTCCACTACTTTCGAGTTTCACGATCTGATCACGAGCTATCGACTCAGACTGACCATTAGGAAGCGTTAGCTCAACCGTTGAGGTGGTCTCTGAAGCAATGATCCCGATAAAGCTTTGCCCATTTTGAAGCTCAACTGTGTAGATGGCCCAACGCTCCTCAACCGCACGATGAGGATCCAGAATATCAGTCAACAAGGCCTCCGTCGGTTTATTACGAACATCCGCGATAGATGGGCCCACTTCGACACCGATACCATCGAGTCTATGACAGGTCACGCAGGCCGCTTTCACAAATACCTCTCTACCGCGTAAGGGATCCCCAAAATGGTCTGGTAAAGCAGTCCGGTACTCCTGGATAACCGAACGACGGTCGTCGTTCACACCCCCGAACAGCTCTTTCGCAAGTGTGGCTATTTCTACCCTTTCACGGCGCTCTAACCACCAGCGACGAAAGGGAGGCATCAGTGCAGGGTTGATGAGTCCGTCTTTCATTCGCTGCATCAATAAATAGCCCGTGTTTTCATTCGACGCGATCAGCTCAAGCGCCTCCCGGCGAGCGGTGGGGCCGAGTGAGCTCCAGCGCTCAAAAAAGAAGTCCGCAACCTTCTGGCGATTCTGACCCGCCAACATTTGGCAGGCTGCCAACTGCAAATCGGGGCCCTCAGATTGAACTACCAACTCGTTGGCGATTCGAAATACCAGGTCTTCCCCTTGCTCTTCAACCAAGGCGAGGGCAGCCAGACGTTCCGGCAATCCACGACTTCGGTCCAGTGCGATTTTTTCGACAGATCCAAGAATCTCGCGCACCCCCGATAATGCTTCATACGTTAAGGGTTCCGGTGGATTTTCAGCAAAATCTCCGAGCCCAGCTCCTCTACTTACTGATCGTTTCAGACCGCGAGACAAGCCCTCAACAATAGAGCTATCCAAGGCCCATGGGTGTGACGGATCAACTTCAGAAACGATCATTCCCGCACCTTCCCAATCCTCTCGGGCCACGGTTTCCGCAACAAACTCTTTGAGAAACACATCCAACCCATACGTCATGGTTGATGTATTTCCCTGAGATGGTTTGAACGCCTTCAAGCTCGCTAAGACCAAGCGGCCCGATCCGGGAAAACGGGAACTCAGAATAGCTTTTCGTATCCAGTATTTGGATAACCCACCCTCCAGCAGTACCGTCTCATAAATAGCGGTTCGATCCAAGGACGACGAACCAAGCACCACTAGAGCAAGGTATCGCAGTCGATCATTTTCTCCCAGTGCCAATCCAGCCAGGGCATCAAAGTTTCCGTCAGGATCTGCCAATTCAATCGCGCTTTCCACAACTCCGGGTGCCGCATCTCCTAGGGCAACCGCAATATCATCCGCAGTGAGTTTCCTCAATCCCTCGAGCGTCCACAAGGCATGTAAGCGTCCAAGCGCAGACTCACTTCGTCGCAGCAACTGTCTGAGCACAGGCACCCCCTCAACCGCTTGGCGTTCTACCAACAATCGTTGGGCATGTGTTCGCTGCCACCCGGAATCACTCTCCAGAAGCTCCAGGAGCTCATGGTTTTCTTTCGGCAATGGGCGAATGACTTCCGGTGGCTTACCTTTGGGTGCCAACCGCCAGATTCTGCCGTGATCCAAACCTGCCCGCATATAATGGCTATCCAAAAAGGCGTCGGGAAAGAATATCGCATGGTCAATAAACCGCCGATACATGTCGCAAATGTAGAGCGAACCATCCGGACCGTTTCGCACTTGCACCGGTCGAGTCCACTCATCCTCAGACACGATAAACTCATACGGCTCCCCCACTCGCTCCGTTTCAAAACTGGCACCGTTTGGCACCAGTCGATTACGGGTGACCAATTGACCTGTCGGGTCGCATACGAAAATATCACCCTTCAGCTCCGGCATCCTATCCCCTCGATAAACTCCGGTTCCACAGGCCGCGGTAAAAGTGCCAAGATGTGCCGCTGCAGTCGTATGGCTCACACGAAACGGACGCAACGGCGCAGCTGAGGGATGGATATCCTCATAGCCTTTGGTAATTGCTGCATAGGGGTTCCTTTCCAAGACCTCCGGGGTCATGACACCGTACATGATCGGGTTTCTATTGCTCGTAAAGAAGCGACGGCCCCAATCATCAATAGAGGCACCGTATTGACCTCGTCCCGTCACTCGAGTCAGTGCCCCTTCTTGGGGATCGTAGCGTAAATCCCAACCTCGAATCGAAAGAACTTCGCCGACCAAATCCGTTGGATAGATCTCGCGGGTATCCAAGCCGTTATTAAAGTAAATAGTGTTATCAACCCCCCACCTTCCGGAAGATACCTGCAACTGACTATGCCGAGGATCGCTCGAGGTATAAAGCGATTCCATGTAATCCGCACGATTATCTCCATCGGTATCTTTTAAATACAGGATAGCCGTTCGAGTTGTCGCAATCAGTCCATCGCGGTAAGGCGTGAGCCCCTGAACATGATCCAGGTTATCTGCCCAGGTAGTGGCTTTATCCATACGCCCATCGTTATCTTCATCGTGCAACAAACGAATACGCGAAAGATTACCTCCGGTTTCTGGGGGAAACGGGTAGTCACGCATTTCTGCTACATACATGCGCCCCTCAGCATCCCAAACGACATCGACCGGATCATTCACAACCGGCTCCGCAGCCACCAACTGCATTTCATAATCACCATCGATCCTCCAGGCCGCCTGAGACCGCTCCGGTGACCACGGCTCTCTGCGTGGCAGTAAACTTTCCCCCGTCTCGGAAGCGCCGGTGTCCGTCGATACCGCCGCTACCCGCCACGGTTCTTGAAAGCTATCCAGCGGCCACAACTCGAATCGACGCACCCAAAGCTCTGCTCCCTCCGACTGTATGCACACATACCCTTCCGACGGATACACATCGAACGCTTCATTCACCAATTCGCCATTTATCAGAATCTGAATCCTGTCATTGCGACAAATCACTTCCATACGGTTCCACTCACCCACCGGGTTTTCGATATCGTCCGGTCCTCTAAACCCTTTCACATCCGTCCAGCCAGGGTCCCGTCCCCTCCAATTGATCCGGGAAGCAGGTTTATCTGTCGGTGGATAGGTCTTAGCTGCTCCATCTGCCGACCACACGGGTTCACCATCCCTATCTGGCTTTATAGTCGCGGTCGCCCTCGTTGGAGCTTTTTTCCCATCCTCATCCGTCGCTGCGAGCACCAGGATATCACCGGAACCTCCCT
>CALGUT010000759.1 GCA_937920335.1 uncultured Opitutales bacterium | reverse complement strand
ATGCGGGAATTGGATGACTCGTGATTACGATATACAGACGGCGGTTCGCGAAAGTTACTCAGGACAAGATCCAAAGATCCGTCCCGATTGAAGTCGGCATAGGCTGCACCGAAGCTGACTCCCCGTTTATCAAGTCCCCATGACTCTCCGGCATCATCAAACTGCAGTCCACCCAAGTTCCAATACGCCAGATTGGTCTCCTCCAGAACGGGTGTAGGTCGAAATATCTGGGCGTAGTATTGCAAATTATTCCGTCCCTGTAGACGCATCCCCAGATCACCATCATTGAAATTGCGCAGCATACCATTGGTGGCGAAGGCATCCAATCGGCCGTCGTTATCCATATCCACCAGTCGGGCAGCCCAGGTCCAATCCGTACGGTGAAGCCCTGTAAGCGCTGCTATATCCGTAAACCGTTTGCCCGTCAGATTCAGTTGTAGCGTATTCTGCATGTACTGATGAGGAAAGTCACTCAAGGAAGCATCATACACATGCGCATGTGACTCGAGGGTTTGCTTATAACGAGCTCTGTCGGATGGGGCCATATCTGCCACCCAAAAGTCTTCTAGCCCATCGTTATTGATATCTCCAAAATCAGCCCCCATGGCATAGTAAGGCACACGATGTGTTGCCTCTGCGATAACGTCTTCAAACGTCCCGTCGCCACGATTCCGATACAGTTTATCCACACCTGAAAAGTCGTTTGCCACATAAATATCCGGCCAGCCATCTGCGTCGTAGTCCCACCACACCGCCGAGTGGGCATGCCCGACCCCATTGATTCCAGCTTCCTCAGTCGTTTCGACAAATCGCACTCCCGTATTGCGGAACAGGTGATCAGATCTTGGCCCGGGGTAATCATCTCCTTCCTGAAGTAGATTCGTAGCCAAAAACAGATCCAGCAGTCCATCGCGGTCGTAGTCGGCAAAGTGCGCCATCATACTGGCGGTATTCGTATCAACTCCCCACTCCTTGGCTCGCTCGGTGAACCTGCCGGAGCCATCGTTAATCCAAAGTTGATTGGGCGCACCGAGGAAACACAGGAATAAATCGAGGTCGCCATCGTTATCCACATCGGCAAAAGCGACTCCACCTCCGGACGTTTCATTCTTGTCGATTTTCGATCCCGGTCCGTCATCGATGCCCGAAGCGTCGGTAACATCTTCGAATCGAAAGTCTCCTAAATTTCGATACAATCGACTCCTCTCATTCTTGCTCGCGACAAAAATGTCAGGCAGTCCATCACCATCAACGTCTCCGATCGCGACCCCCGAACCAATTGCTCCAAACAAATAGGTGCGCCAGTGTTTCCCCCATATATGAGGGCTGCCATAGTCGTTTACGAAATTTGAAAGTCCGGTAAGCTCCGGGTCCAATTCGGTGAATAGCGGACCTTTAGGTTTATCCGACTGAAGGAATGGTTCCTTGAGCAGAATTCCTTCATTTACTGACTCATCCGCCTCTAGTCGGATCGTTGCAGTCGAAGAGAGCACACACAGGGACAACACATGGATCGCTGCAAACCTTCGGCGAAATCCGCAAAGTCGTGTTCCCGTATTGATCATCCAAACTAGGGTGTAGGCCACTCAGACAAGCCCATCGCTTTCGCCATTTCGTTGCGGACAGTTTCCAGCTCAGCCAATGCAAGACGATTCATTTTCTGCGTGGCAATATTGAGCCCCAGATCCACCACTTTCTTAGCCGCTTCGAAGTTGTTCAATGCAATGAGCGTTCTTGCAAATTTGGCATAAAAAACAGGGTCTGCAGGTTGCTTCTCCGCCAACTTGACGAAGATTTCCAAGGCATCCTCATGATTCTGAAGTTTGGCATGCGCCAACGCGAGGGAATACTGCGCACCCCAGTCCTCTGGAAAGCTGTCAATTGCTCTTTCCCAAAATAGAATGGCCCGTCGATAGTTATCATCTGCTTCTGCCGCCTTTGCCTGGAGGCTGTAATACTCACGAAACGCATCTGCCACAATCGGATGATCTTTGTCCAAACCCGAAGCTTTCTGAAGCTCGATACGAGCAGCGCGTAAATCGTCATTCGCAAGATGGATGCGATACACGTTGATAACTGCTTCCAGAGGACTGATAAAACCCTGCTCCGCCAATTCCTCGAAAAGCGGTCCCGCCTTCTCAGCATCACCGGTCTTGACATAAGCCGTCAGCAATCTCTCAAACACCGCAGGGTTCTCAGAGTTCAACATACGGAGCTCTTCCAAGATAGGAATAACCTCTCCATAGCGTCCTTCACTCTCATAGGCTTCTACCAGTTGCTGCTTCACCACTTCACTTTCGGGAAAGAGCGTCAGCGCGAGCTCCAACGAACCAACGGCTTCTTCTCGTCTCCCGAGGTTGAGGAGCGATCTAACCAAACCTAAATGAATCTCCTCGCGCTCCGGTTCCATAGCCAGAGCCGTTTGGAAGTTTTGAAACGCTACTTCATCGCGTTGTAGAAATAGGGAGCACATACCCAAAAAGTAGAGCAGATCCGAAGAATCACCTTCAGAAGAGATCCGCTCTTCTAACATACTAGTTGAGTTCTCGACAATCGAGGTCGCCTCATCGGCCCTATCAACCCGCTTGAGCATGCCTCCCAATAACAATGCAATTTTGATATTCGTGGGGTCACGATTGAGCTCATTCTGAAGCAAATCGATTTTGGTCAAATCGGTCGCTGCCTGACCATAGGAAACCACCGATATAGCAAAAACACTACTGAGGATAGCTAGGCTAAGAATCTTAAGGCGAATCAGCATAAACAGGCGAAAGAAAGAACAACAACATCTATGGTTACGAACCTCGTAAGTCAAGCGGAGGGACCCGTGACAATCTAGACCCAAGCGACAGATCTTATCTGCAAACTATAGACTGTGATTCAATGAATAGTCTAAAGTAGACCCTATTCCTCCGATACTTGATAACACATTTTGCGACCGTCATCCAGATGCAGGAATAACTTCACGCCTACAGCTTCGTCAGTCGCACTTATCGACGTCACTCGTTCAGTTACCAACCGATCAAACGGAGTGCGCTCATCTGGCACGAACCGTCCATCTCCTGCAGCCAAGAAAACAACTAAGAAACCCCCCTCATGTTGCGACGACCGGTAGTGAGGTGACAACTGCCCAAGGAGTAATATAAGGTCTTTGGATCCGTCTTGATTTAGGTCGACGTACTCGACGTCCCAGACCCGCCCGTATTGTGCCTCCATCGGTAATGGTTTGAAACGAAACGTTTTGCCGCCTTTATTCATTAGAATCCCCGACCGAAAGTGGTCTATTTCAAAACGTTTCTCCACCTTGAAGCCTGTTCGCTCTATAAATTCCTCCGGTGTTAACGATGCTGTCTGGCGAAAGGAAGACATGCGCCGTAATATGCGCGGCTCTATTTCAGAATAGTCTCGTAAGCCGTCGAACAAGCGAGATTCTCCGTTCCAGTCGTAACTGGTTACATTTACCAGGGGCA
>CALGUT010000758.1 GCA_937920335.1 uncultured Opitutales bacterium | reverse complement strand
TTATGGTCCTAAAAAGCGACGGAAGGAGTGAGGAGTTCGACCGAACCAAGATCGTCAACGGGATCCGCAAGGCCACTGAAAAGCTACCGGTGGATATTGAGCAGATCAACTTACTCGTGAACGACGTTATTGAAGACCTCATGGACGAATACGATTACGAAATTCCGAGTCGGGCTATTGGTGAAAATATCATGTTTCGATTAAAAAAAATCGACCAGATCGCTTACGTAAGGTTTGCTTGCGTTTATAAAGAATTTAGAGACATCAACGAGCTCATGCAGGACATCTCAAACCTCAATTAACAAGTCGTGAAAGCTGATCAACGAGACCGCATCACCCGACTTCATTTATTGAACACATTGTTCCCTCTCCTAACTGGAGCCGACCTCTACTTGGCCAAACACATTGAGCAAACCATCAATTTCGCCTCAACCGGCGATCCGGAAGATCCGGGAGAACCGGAGGACTTCAACAAAGCACTGGTTCAACTGCTGCAAAAATACCTGACCCGCGATCAGAACTTTGGATTCTTTCATTGGGAAGCCGCATTAAAGAATCAAACGTTTGATCCGCTCTGGGCTCGCGACGAGATCATCACAGGATTCAAACAGATCGCAGGCTTTCCGAAGGCTATGTTTTTCGGAACGAGTCTGCGTTCCGCCGTTCAGGGGTCACACGAAAAATGGTCATCCAAGCTAGATCAGGAATACGAAGAAGCAGTAAGCTACATTAGAGAGCTAGCAGCCTACTGGACGACCAAGAACACAGAATTTACCCTTATTTTGCTATAGCCATGGAAGTATCCATCTTCACAAAAATCATTAATCGTGAAATCCCCGGAACCTTCGAACACGAGGATGATCTCTGTGTGGCAATTCGCGATGCAGCGCCACAGGCCCCGGTCCATATTCTAATCATACCCAAAAAGCACATCGTTCGGACGGCGTTGGCGGATGACGAAGATCAGGAAATCCTCGGGCACCTTTTACTCACCGCAAGAAACGTCGCCAAGAAGCTGAAACTAGAAGATGGATTTAGGATCGTCATCAACAACGGTCCTCATGGAGGAGAAGCAGTCCCCCATCTTCACGTCCACTTGCTAGGAGGCCGACAAATGAGATGGCCTCCAGGTTGATTTGATAAAAGGAAGAGTTTTACTCGGTCTATTATCGCTTAACTGCTGCCTCAAACGTTCCATCAAATCGTTTCGTCACGAGGTGTTTGAGCTCGAGCATCATTAGGGTTGATGCCAGCTCCGGAGAAGACTTTCCGGTAAGATCGATCAATCGGTCCATATCGAGTATCTCTCCACCCGTAAAGTGAGAGAGAATCTCCTCTTCGAATCCACTTAGACTCACAGCACTCGGACTCTGATCCAATTGCTCATCGGATTCCGCATTCAATATCAAATATCCCAATTCTTCGACCACGTCCTCTGGCTTGGATAGTAAAATTGCGCCTTCCCGAATAAGTTGATGGCAACCTCTGCTTGTAGCCTGATCGATACGCCCTGGTACCGCGAAGACTGTTCGCCCCTGCTCAGCCGCAAAACGCGCTGAGATCATACTACCTCCGCGAAGATCCGACTCCACAACGATTAGCGCCTGACACATCCCGCTCACAATTCGGTTGCGCATAGGGAACGTTTGACGATCAGCCCGTCTTCCAAATGGAAACTCGCTAACCACGGCACCCGTTTCTGCAATCTTATTAAACAATTCAAAGTTCTCAGCCGGATAGACAATATCCATACCGCAACCCATTACTGCGATAGTCTTTCCCTCCATTTCGAGCGCGCCCTTATGCGCTTCAGTATCGACACCCCGCGCACCACCACTCACCACGCAAAACCCACAGCGCGCCAATTCACGGCCCAACTTCCTCGCTACATGCCGCCCATAGACCGTCGTCTTTCGACTACCGACAATCGCAACCGTAGGGCGGTCCAAGGTGTAAGCACCTTTCCAATAAAGACCAATCGGCGGATCATAGATCTCTTTCAATAAAGGCGGGTAACTATCGGACTCCGTCACCACAAATCGGATACCTGATTTCTCCATCCGATCCAACTGCTTCTCCAAATCCAATAAATCCTCCCATTTTCTCAGCGTGTTCACCACCACTTCTCCAACACCCTCCACCGACTTCAGCTGACTTGACGACGCATTAAAGATGGAAACCGGATCCCCGTGGAACGCGACCAGTAAACGACGCAGTGTTATGGGTCCTATATTGGGAAGTCCATTGAGAACAATAAATGCATGCTTTCGATCGAGAGTGGCCATAGAGGAATAATAACTATCCTGACAGATCGGCGACTCAAAGAAAACTCAAAATATCGGTGGTTTTACACGAATTCTGACCGCTCACTCTAGCAAGCCTGTCAGCCGCCCAGCCGTGCCAGGTAGCCCCCTCGACAATTGATTCTATAAAATCCGTATTCGGTATTGAAATACGCCCACCAATAAGACCCGAAAGAATATCCCCAGAGCCTCCCCGAGCAAGCACCGGCCCACCGCAAGTGCTAAATATCGCGCATACACCATCCGTTATCAAAGTGTGCGCACCTTTTAAGAGCACGACCTTCTGTTGCACCTCCGCAAACGCCTTTACCCTATCCACATCGATCGGTTCATTCAGAGGCCGATCATTCAGTCGATTAAACTCTCCAGCATGAGGCGTAATCACTGCAGAACGTTTGGAGACGATCGAAGCTACCAATTTCGCCTGAAGCGCATCAGCATCTAAAAGAACAGGAACACTACTGAGCTTCAAAATCTCTTCGATCAGAGTCGCTGTTTCCGGGTGTCGACCCACTCCAGGGCCAATAGCCCAACCAGTAGCCCCCTTTGCCAATGCTCGCACCTGGCTGATGCCTTCCAGAGCGAGTCCACCGTCATCAGGAATTTCAGGTAACCCAACCCACATCGCTTCCGGTAAATGCACCGCAGCAGCAGCCACGATACTTTCGGGAACAAACGCAGTCACCAGACCAACACCTGACATCAATGCTGAGCGGACCGTCATCAGAATTGCACCTGGCATCGTCGACGATCCTCCTACCACAAACAGATGCCCGAAGGACTTCTTATGTACGGCCGATCCCCTTAGTCTACGTCGAAAACCCATTACCCTTTCGGCGACAATCGTTGATTTTGTTTCAATATCACAACCATCAAAAAACCCTAGATCCAGGTAGCGAATCCGACCAACTGCTGCTTTGTTATCAAGAGAAAATAGACCTGATTTAGCGATACCGGTCGCATAGGAAAAATCCGCACGAAATGATACGTCGTCGGAACTATCTCCCACGCCACTGGGAACATCTACGGCTACACGACAGCGAATGCGACTGTAGTTATTAACCCATTGAATTAACGCTCGAGCCGGAGCTCTCACCGGTGGCTGAAATTGCATACCCAGCATTCCATCCAAGCAAAGATCGAAAACTTCATCGGCACAGAAACCGCCCATCTGGGCACCGATACCAGACGCCCTGAGCGAGAGGTACTTCAAGCGATAACCAGCGGCGGATTGAAGGTCATCAAGGCTTCGTTTCACCAGGGGCCGTATGCGAGACATGCCAAACGGAAACACCATAAATGCCTCAGCTCCTGAATACCTCGTTAACAGGTGTCTGGCTGCGATGAGGGCATCCCCGCCATTGTGCCCTTTCCCAACGAGCACTAGCAAGCGCTTCATCGGCTCTTCCCCAAGCGTTTCCTGGATATCCAAAGCAACCTGCTTGGCAATCGCTGCGCCCGCCTGACTCATAGCCATCCATTCACATTTCTCATCTCCCCCGAAGAACTTGCCTTCGAATTCAATAGCCTCACGGCTACTCAACACGGGATCTGAGTAAGGACGGGATATCATAGACTAACTAACCGGTTCCTTCACCAATACCGCAACGGCGACGGCAGTCGCCTTTGTATGAGATAAAGTAATACGAACTTCCGTAGCTCCCAAAGCCGCCAACAATGCCTTTCCCAGATCATCCAACCTCACCAAAGGCTGCATCCGCGGACCATGGTAAACGGAACAGGAGGTCCAGCTAAATAACTTACCAATACCCGTTGAAAAAGTTTTCGAGACAGCTTCTTTAGCCGCGAAACGTGCCGCAAGATGCGGATACGGATTGGATTTACTAAAACAATAATCCTGTTCCTCCTGCGTATATACCCTCTTTAGAAATCGCTCTTTCTGGCGTTCGTGGACCTTCCGGACACGGTCGACTTCGATAACATCAACCCCGACATTTAGCAGTATTGCGCCAACCGGAAATGTCGCTGCCAGCTCCTCCAGACTCGGATCTTCAGCGGACATTGAGCAGTCTCCTCATCTCACGAACCGATTCCTCAACTCCCGTAAAAAGAGCGCGACTCACAATACTGTGCCCGATGTTGAGTTCCTGCAAAAAGGGTAAGGTCCTGACTTCCGTGACATTCACGTAATTGATCCCATGCCCCGCATTGATCTGAAGTCCGCAGTTATGTCCCTGTTCTGCTCCTGCCTTCAGGCGGTTAAATTCACGCTCTCGTTGATCCGTATGGTAAGCATTTGCATACGCCCCAGTATGCAGCTCCACAGTTGGAGCACCCAGATCAGCTGACATTTGGATTTGTTCGGGTTCAGGATCGATAAACAAGCTAACGATCACACCTGCTTCCGTCAGAGCGTTCACAATAGCGGCAACCCGGGACCGGTTTCCAACAACATCCAAACCTCCTTCAGTGGTCACTTCTTCGCGACTCTCCGGAACGATACAGGCATAATCCGGCTTTATCGATAGTGCGAACTCGAGCATTTTATCCGTAGCTGCCATCTCCAGATTCATCGGCACCCGCAGACACTCTCGTAAACGCTCCACATCTCTGGGTTGGATATGACGACGGTCCTCCCGCAAATGTACGGTTATGCTATCTGCACCGGCAAACTCGCATTGCTGAGCAAAGAAAACCGGATCCGGTTCAATATTACCACCGCAGGTTTCTGGGAGATCCTTATAACGCGCCTGCCGAACGGTTGAGCAATGATCGATATTAACGCCGAGAAGTAATTCCTGATGACTCATGAGTATTTTTGAAGAATCAGAACCTTAGCCTCTACTGCATCACAGACACAAACTCGTTTTTAGGCCAAGGCTCGACAAACTTCAAAGGAGGTAACCTCAAACCAAAGCTGCCTTAACTTGCGCCGAAGCGATCTTCATATCCAACGCTGACCCATGCTCTTTCTTGAGCGCGGCCATCACGGCTCCCATTTCACGAATGCAGGACGCACCGCTTTCAGCAATCGCTTTGGCGACCATCTCGGGATAAGCACTGGCGTCCAGTTTAGCGGGCAACAGAGCAGTCAACAAATCCACACACTGCTTTAATTCCGCCGCCTTCTCATCGCGGCCAGCCTTGGCAAATGCCTCCGCAGATTCCGCAAATTTGCCGGCTTCTTTTTCAACAACGGTTATCTGTTTGGCCTCGTCAAAATCAGCGTTTGCTCGAACCTCGCTTTCCTGGATCGCCGCAACGGCAGCCCCGTAGGCTTCGGTTGAGATAGCATCACGAGATAATCGGGCTTGTTTGTGGAGTTCTTTAAGACGGTCTTTCATAACTAAGATTCAGCTAGAATGTAACTTTTTGCAATAGAGAGAAATGACTCGATGGAAGAGAGTTCCCATTCCTTGCTCAGGTCGCGCTCTTCAGCCATGAAGCGAGCGACTGCCGAGGCTACTTCCATCGCAGCTTGGGCATCCAGAAACAATGCACGAGTTCGACGAGTCAAAATATCTTCAACCGATTCAGCAAGCTCTTCTCGAATCCCGAAGAGCACTTCAGCCCAGACATAAGCCAATCTCGGGTGGAGTTTTTCACCCAGTTCCGGTTGGTCTCTAATCCAGCCCCTCAGAACAATTGCGTCGGACCCGTAAGCGTTAAATGGATCGGCGTCAGTAGTCTCAACGTCGGAAAACCCATGGAACCGCATAGTCAATGATCGTGTGGGACGCTCCTGTAAGCCTCCCACTTCAATTGCCTTTTCAATCGCGTCCTCCCCCATCTTCCGAAACGTTGTCCACTTTCCGCCAGCAACCGTTATCAATCCGGTTCCACTGACGTCGATAAAGTGATTGCGTGAAATCTTGGACGTATCACCCGATACCCCTCCGGGCTGGACCAAGGGCCGAAGCCCGGAATATACGCTTCGTATGTCTGAACGAGAAATAGGCTTACTTAAGTACGGCGCCGCATTCTCAATTATAAAATCCACCTCATCCTGAGACGGCTCCGGGTCAAGTTGGATATTCTCATCATCAATATCGGTTGTTCCTATGATCACTTTTCCCAACCACGGGACCATGAAAAGTAAGCGGCCATCCGTAGTTTTAGGAACCATCACCGCCGTTTTCGCCGGCAGAAACGCTTCATCCACAACAATGTGACTGCCTCTGCTCGAGCGGATGATCCTGGGAGTATCAGGATTGTCAGCTTGCCGCAGTTCATCCGAAAAAATCCCGGTCGCGAGTATGAAGCTACGGCCTTTAATGGCAAACGTCTCGCCCGTAAGTTGATCGCTCACTGCTACACCACTTAAGCGACCATTCGTAGTAACCAATTTGTCCACCTTTAAGTGATTGAGTGCAATTCCACCCTTATCCCAAATCGTTTGGGCTGTTTGGATACACAACCGCGCGTCATCAAATTGTCCATCCCAATACTGAACCCCTCCCGCCAGCTTTTCAGCCTTCAAAGTAGGCACCCGTTCAAGGGCGCGTGCTTTATTAAAACGGGTTGTTGACTGCACGCCTCCTCGGCTGGCCAGTAGATCATAAAACCACAGTCCAATCCGATAATACCACGTTTCCAAAACCGAATAGGTCGGGATCATAAACGCCTGAGGTCTTACCTGATGCGGAACCTGTTTTAGAAGCCATTCCCGTTCGCGGAGCGATTCCCTGACCAACGGCACGTTTCCTTGTCGCAGATAACGAACGCCCCCGTGAATCAACTTCGTACTGCGACTCGACGTTCCGTTTGCAAAATCAGCCTGCTCCAGCAAAACCGTACGATACCCACGGGAAACTGCGTCGAGTGCGCACCCCAGTCCGGTCGCCCCACCTCCAATAATAACTACATCCCAAGGAGATGTTTCCGACTTCAATCGGGCGATGCCTTTGGCACGGTTCATTTGAGAATTTGAGAGAGGAAGCTCATTCGATGCAGCTTACAAGGTCCTATTTCTTTCAAAACCGCAACGTGTTTCGCTGTCCCATAACCTTTGTGAGACTCGAAGCCGTATTGAGGAAAGCGTTTCGCCTGTCTGCGCATGTAGCGATCACGGGTTACCTTCGCAATGATCGAGGCCAAAGCGATCGCCATCGACTTACCATCACCTTTTACAATCGCAGTATGAGAATACCGAAACGGCTTGAGTGGCTTTCCATCAATCAGAATTCGCCCAACCCCCTTTTTGGAGGTAGCATGAAACAGCCAATCCGACCCCTCATACACGGACTCGAAGCGGCACAATGGATCTTTCATCAGCTTAGCGACACAGATTGCCATCGCTTTGCGAGTTGCACCAAGAATGTTGAACTTCTCAATCTCCTTCACCGGCAACATGCAACACGCTGAGCTAATCAACCCGTTATCTGCCTCGCCAATCGCATCGAAGATTCGCTCCCGAGTGGATTCCTTGAGCTGCTTGGAGTCATTTATTTCTTTCGCGTATTCAAAAAACCACTTCGAATCAAAAAACACTTTATCCAAATGAACAGCAGCCGCACTCACGGGACCCGCTAATGGGCCTCGTCCTGCTTCATCAATACCGATAATCGCTGGGACCTCTTCCAAATAGCGAAGATCATGATCAGCAAGCGTTGATCCACCACCTATATTCTCGCTTCTCACTACTACTTTACCGCTTCACCCACTGAGGTTTTTCGGGCACCGGCAGCCCTAGGATCTCGTAGCTCGTTTTGAAGTGCAGCTTGGCAAACTCTCCTAACCGATCAGGGCCCAGCTTTTCTACCAGCTTCACGCCTTGAGCCTTAGTAGCCCCCCCTGCGCCCTTGAGTAATTCTTCACCGAATCCCGTTGAGACCTTACGGAGCTGTCGCAGGAACTCCGCCCGAGCAATAATCGATGCCGCCGCCACGACCGGGTCGGACTCCGCCTTCGTTTCCATCCGTAGGTCGAATTCTTTCCGCTTCAGCTGCTTTTGCACCAACGGTTGCTTGGTAAATTGGTCGAGCATTCCCCAAGGAACCTCTCGCTTGTCGAGTGCCGCCTCAAGCGCTTTGGCATGTAGCCAAGCGATCAGTTTGTTAAGATTGGCCCGGGGACGAGCCATGAGCTCATTATATTTGGGCATACTGCAAAACGACTTTTCCACAACGACTCCCTTCGTTCTCAAGATGATCTTCTCAAGACGGAGGATCTGAGGGTCCGTAATCTTCTTACTATCTTTGATCCCTTCGTCCATCCACTTTCGGACCATGTCTCCATCGGCAATTACTGTGGCGCACACAACGGGTCCAAAGAGATCCCCTTTTCCAGACTCATCCATACCCGCGTGAGCTTCGAACCACTCCGGGTGGTGCACCTCATCATAGCCCAACTCGGCGCTCAGAGTGATTTCTGGCTCCAACACATCCTGAACAAAATCCTGGGTCATCTTGCCCTGCAGGACCAGTTTTCCACTGTTATACATGACCAAGTTAACCTTGGGTCCCTTGAAAGCAAAACGGGCATAGGCGACTTCATTCTCCCCCCAGCCACGTCCCTTGCACCAGTTTTCCAACTTATCTGCCTCGGCATCCGTCAGTTTGATCGTGTAGAGGGTGATCTTCTTTTCTTCCTCGACCTCAAAGTCTTTATAATTTCGGCTCATCTGACAGCTATCTTCTGCGACCTTTGCCAAAGAACTCAACAGTTTCCTATCTGAAAAAAAGAGCCCCTTCCATGAGGTCGGCTCTGCAGGATTGGTTCTTGAAGAACAAACGCGATCTCCCCTGGCGTCGCCTGGCGTCGCTTTACCCGACGGTCGTTTCCGAGTTCATGCTACAACAGACCCAGGTAAAAACCGTGCTCCCTTACTACGATACCTGGCTAAACGTATTTCCCGGTTTCGAAACGTTAGCAGCGGCTGATGAAGCAAAAGTCTTAAAACATTGGGAGGGACTCGGCTATTATTCTCGGGCTCGCAACCTGCACAAGTTGGCTCAGGAAATCGTCAAATTGGATGAAATCCCCCAAGACGCGGAAGGATGGATTCAGTTCAAAGGAGTTGGCGCTTACACCGCAGCAGCTATCACTAGTATCACGTTTAAAAACCCAATTCCCTGCGTGGATGGCAATGTCATTCGGATTCTCGCCCGCCTAACGGCTGACGATACCGTCTACAAAGACAACTCCAAGGCCATGAAGGAATTCACGCCATTGGCGGAAATCCTTTTGGATAAACGGGAACCCGGTCGCCACAATGAGGCCATGATGGAGCTGGGAGCGACGCTCTGCACCAAAGCCAACCCACAGTGTGACATCTGCCCACTCAGCTCAAGCTGCCGGGCGAAAGGCATCCAACCCGAACGCTTTCCCTTCAAGGTTCCCAAAAAGGTAAAACTCGAAACCGTTCACCGCGCCTGGCTTGTACAAGATGACAACCTGCTTCTGCACCGAGCCAATCGTATGAGTAAACGCCTGTCTGGAATCCTCGAGCTACCCAGACTCACTGACCTCGGTATCGACGAAAAAACGCTAACCGA
Source organism: uncultured Opitutales bacterium (assembly GCA_937920335.1). GTDB lineage: Bacteria > Verrucomicrobiota > Verrucomicrobiia > Opitutales > UBA2995 > UBA2995. The sequence goes on along the minus strand of CALGUT010000758.1, from coordinate 16,583 downwards.
TAACGGGCACTCGCCTCTCACCACCAAACGACGGGGCATCAGTAACTCTCAAATCACAGAACCCATTTGGAAGATAGCCCCTAACTATATGTTTAAATCCCATCCAGAACTTGAGTGGATTTCGTTAAACGCCTTAACCAACGCAACGCTTTCAGGACCTCACAAGCGCTGGATCAAGGAGATCCTCTCCGACAAACAAACAAGCTGGCTGTAGTTTCAATTACCTACTTATCCAGCTTCTGTTCCAAATATTCTTTGGAAGACAGGATTCCCTCTTCGGTTGCGCTTGGACTCAGCTCAAGTATACACGGCGTGTGGGGTTTCAGATACTGAAAGATTGGGTCAAAATTCACGATACCCTGCCCGATCGCGCGATGGCCTTTCCCATCTTCCGTATAGTCTTGGAAATGAACACCCGCCAGGTGTTTACCGGAAGCAATCAGATTTTCCTCCGGTGAAATGACCCCAAAATCAAATTTCTCCTGAGAATGCCCCGGGTCATACCAGTATCCCACATGTGGGCAATCAGCATAGCTTTCTAGAAACGCCGGCATATCCTCATCCATGGGAAGCTCCTCGAGGTCTTCTCGATTTTCAAATCCCAATGTGATGCCATGAGTTTCCGCAACTGGCAGCAACTCATCGATCGATCGACGCAAGAGATCCATATGCTTTTGTTTTTTGGCACGGATCTTTTTTAACGCCTTCTGTAAAACCTTCTGATACTTCGCATCGCCAAACGGGTCTTTGACAGTTCCTTCATCAAGAAATTTTTCCACCTGGTGAGCAGCGCCCTTAAAAAAGAAATGCACAGAACCGAGGTGAATGACCGCATATTTGGCGCCCACGTCGGATGCAAACTCGATCGTCCGGCTTGTATGCTTGAACCATTGTTTACGTTCTCGCTCATCCAAAGATGTTGGTTCGTAAAGATTCGGTGCCGCGTGCTGCGTGCCGTGAGGGAGCGGACAAAAGTTATGAACCGAAATCACTTTGATGACTCCGTCACGAACCGCCTTCAATATACCTGGTACCAGCGAAATCCTGACTCCATGACTCAATTCTGCCCATTCGAATCCCATTCCTGCGATCTCTTCAAGCATAGCGTAGCCGTCCTTATGCCGATGCGAGCAGCAACACGTCGAGAGCGCTATAGGATTAGAGATCATTATGAGATAGGTGGATACAGCACGGCCAAAACCGTACAACAAAAGAGATCCACGCAAGCCGTGGACCTCTCAAGGAAAAAATAAATACTTACAAACGCTTTACCCGCGGTAACGCCTACGGAGCATATCGGTGAACGCCATCACCTTTCTCTTACGGCGACGCACCTCGCAAGGTTTCTCGAAATAACGTTTTGCTCGCACATCACGAATGATTCCCTCGCGGTCGAGTTTCTTTTTAAGACGGCGCAGCGCCCTTTCGGTGGGCTCGCCCTTGCGAATTTGTACTTCTAAAGCCATATGAATATTAAGAAAAGGCGCTCAATAAGAGCTTAGGACGGCCTCAGGTCAATCGAAATGTCGGGAAATTCAAAGGTGGTCAGGAAAGGAGCTGTAATTACCTTTCCCTCTGCATCCGCTTTCCATTCGCTCCTTAAGATGCTTAGAGGCTTCTTGCCTAAACTGGGCTTCCAGTCCCTCATAATCATCTATGCACCCCCGCATGAGACTCTTCCAGAGTTTTCCGTGATTAAGGACTGAGAAATACGAGGTGCCTACTCGCAGAACAGAACGCCTACTTTCGCCGCATCGGATCGTATAGCCGACGACACCCCATTGACATAGTGCTTATCAGCCCAGTCGTAAACAAGCGATGTGAAGGCTTGTTGAGCTGTCAGCGCTTCTAAACGGATCTACCTCAGCTATAGCTTGATCCCTTTGCCTCCCCTGAGGGCAGCTGCGAGACCAGGGGTTGAGGCATAGCATACACCGCGATGATTCATGAAGGTCGATTCGGTACGATTTAAATCGAGGGGCCGTCCTTCAAAGTCCCGTACGTAGAGCCCCGCTTCCTCGAAGAGACACGCCGTCGCGGCGAAGTCCCACAACGAGCCGCCGCCGTTCTTCGATTTGGGCTTTTTGAAATAACAGGCAGGTCCATCTTCGAGGACCTGGCAAGCATTGAAAACAGCGCCCGCTCCTGCTATCACATCCACTCCGGAAAAGCCTTCATAAGCGGCCACCGCTTCGACTTCGTGGATCAAGGTCTCGCGATCGGGATGCGACGGGAAGGTACAATCGCAAAAGAACCTGAGACGGCCCTCAGCGCGGATAGTCGGCTGGAAGTTCACGCCGTCTATCTGGACTCCGCCTCCCGCCACGGCGCGGTAAAGCTTCCTGGTGACCGGATCGAAGACGGTCCCGAGAACGGCGCGCCCGTCTTGGCGAACCAGCGCAATCGAGACGGAGTACCCCGGAGTGTCGCGGGTAAAGGGGAGCGTGCCGTCAAGTGGGTCGATGCACCAGAAATAGTCTTTCTTGAGGCGCTGATGGTCATCTTCACGCTCTTCCGTGAGAACGGCGAGATCGTAGCGCTCGATAGTCGGAGCGAGGTGCCGGAGAATGAGCTCCTCGCTGCGCACATCCACCTCGGTCACGACCTGAGAGGCGAGGCCATCCCCGGCGGTTTCGGATTTTTCCCGCACCTCCACGTCGCGATAGCGGTAGCGGGTGATAAGAGCACCGGCTTCGGTAGCCGCGAGAGCAGCTTGATCGGCGAGGCATTTGAAATCGTCGAAGGTCAGTTGCATGAGCGTTCACCTTCTATCTGCGCAAGAACGTCCCTGGAAAGCCGTTCGCTGTAGTCGTGGATCTTCCAGTGCCCGGGGCTCCAGCCTTTCAGGAAGCGATGAAAGTCCGTCCAGGCGACTGGGAAGAGGGCGCGCCAATCGGCTTCGAGGGCATCCGGATCGACCGGTGTCTCACGCTCAGCGAGGGCGGCTCGCAGCTCAGTGAAGTAGCGATCAAGGAGCTTGGGGGCCTGGCGTTCGCAGACTTCATCGCCAAAGCAGCTCCCGATGAAATAAGCCACATCCTTCATTCCGCAGCCTCGCCCAACGTATTGGAAATCCACCGCAGCAACCGATGCTCCGCCCGGTGAAAAACAGAAATTCGCCAATTTGGCATCACCATGGACCAGGGTTAGAAACGGGCTCCTGTTAAGCTTGGCATCGATTGTGCCCGCGGCCTTCCACAAGGCCGGGTCTTCGGTGGCGAGCTGCTCCAGCTCATCAGGTCGGGTCTCCAGATGCCAATACGTGCCGCACTCCCAGAGCCCCTCAGTCGTGCTCCCGAGGAAGGTCGCATGAAACCGGGCAAGCCAGGCGAGACAGGAGCCTAGCTCAGATGGGCCGACCGCGCTTCGGCGTTCGCTGAAACCCGCCGCGTCGAGATCTTCGAGGAGGAGGATGATCTCGTCGCCCTGTCTCTCAACCGCGAGGCACTCCGGCACCCGCGAGCGCGTTCCACAGCGCCCAGCGTAGGTTTGATACCACACCGATTCGACCTGATAGGATTTGAGCTTACGCACGTGCGACAGGTCCGTATTCCACCCACGGGGATGCTGCCCAGAATTGGGCGGGGAGACATGCTTCACGATGACGCTCGTCTGGTCGGCTCCTTCGAGCCCATATCGCAGGATCGATCCGTACCCGCTCCATAAACTCTGTAACACACCCACCTTCCAAAAGCGAGTCGCCCCCGTTGTCTCAACAATCAATTTCTCTGCCTCGAGTGACATGGAGCGCTAGCCTGGTCCAGCCCCACGAATTGTCAAAGCCACAGACCATTAGCAAGCGCTGCGAAGATTGAAGGGAATCGCAATCGGTTTTGGAAAATCCGAAACAGTAGCTTAAGTTTTTGAATAGCTTTACGTTTAGCGTGTATTTAAGGTTCTAATTTCTCTCCTGTTACCGCTTATGAAATCACGTCGCTTCTTAACCTTTGTTTTGCTCGGCTTGTTGATGGCTCAAGGGCTCCTGAAGGCTGCCGAGCAGCCGAATATTATCTTTATCATCGCAGATGATCTGACCTTCCGCGACTTGAGTTGTTACGGTGGGGTGAATGTGGAGACGCCTCATATCGACTCGCTCGCGGATGAAGGGATGCAATTCAGCCGCTGTTTTCAGGCATCGGCCATGTGCTCACCGACCCGGCATAACATCTACACCGGTCTATATCCGGTAAAGTCCGGCGCCTACCCAAACTCCACCCTGGCCTACGACGGCACGAAGAGTGTGGTCCACTACCTGGGAGACTTGGGATACCGAATCGGTCTGACGGGCAAGCGACACGTTTATCCCGAATCCGTATTTCCGTTCGAGTATTTGAACCCAGTGGGCGATCCGGATCTGAATGCATTGGAAGCCTTTCTCGGACGGAACTCCGATCAACCGAGCTGCACCTTCGTATGCTTCAATGAGCCTCATACGCCCTGGACGAAAGGAGACGCCTCGGCATTCGATCCGGACAAACTGGTACTACCACCCACCTTCGTGGATACCGCCGTAACTCGCAAACATTTGGTGGATTACTACGCCGAGGTGAAACATCTGGACGATCAGGTCGGCAAGGTAATCGCACTGATCGATCGCTTGGACATGCGAGATAACACCTTACTGATCTTTGTCAGCGAGCAGGGTATCGCGATGCCGTTTGCCAAATGGACCTGCTACGACGCGGGGCTTCAGTCGGCGTTCCTCGCGCGGTGGCCGGGCGTGATCGAAGCGGGTAGCGTCTCAGACGCGATGATCGAATATGTAGATATACTACCGACCTTTATCGACGTAGCCGGTGGCCAACCCGCATCCGTGTTGGAGGGAGAGAGTTTTTTGCCGGTATTGCTGGGCCAACGAAGTCACCATAAAAACTACGTCTATGCTCTGCAAACGACGCGCGGCATCACCAATGGTTCAAATCACTACGGGATTCGGTCGATTCGCTCCGACCGTTATCGCTACACCGTAAACCTGACACCGGAAACTCCGTTTCAAAACAACCTCACGGAAAATAAGGGAGGTTGGACCGAGTTCTGGCCCACCTGGGAGGAAGCCGCACATACCGATACGTTCGCGCGCGACACCGTTCACCGCTATCAATGGCGCCCAGCGGAGGAACTATACGACATCGTCGACGATCCGTTTGAGCTGAACAACCTCGCCGAACACAAGAATCGGAAGGCGATCAAGAATGACCTGCGATTACGCCTGTTGCGCTGGATGGATGAACAGGGAGACATGGGCCAGGAAACTGAGATGGCCGCCCTCAGCCGCACGTTTAAGGCGGGTGGCACCGCGAAGAGAAAAAGCAAGTAAGCGACTACCAGAGGCATGAACCACGAAGGACAGCGAGAACACGAAGATTGAATCCTTTTATACATGGAATCTACGAGTCTGGCGGTTGGCTTAAACGATTCGCCCTAATTGCAGGCTCAGCGCTAGCCATGAGTTGCACCCAGCAGCAACCGGAACTTCGCTTAAACCAGATCCAGATCGTAGGTACCCACAACAGTTATCATCTACGCCCTTCCCAAGACGTTCTCGATTCTCCCCGGGGAAGCAGCCTCGATTACGGCCATGCCCCGCTAAAAACCCAACTCGATGCGGGCGTTCGAAGTTTTGCTATAGACATCTATAAGACCCAAGATGCCTTCCGTGTCCTGCATATTCCGGTCATCGATGAAGGCTCTAATTGTGAAACGCTCAGCGACTGTCTCGGCGAAATCGTTGCCTGGTCGAATCAGCACTCAGAGCACGTGCCGCTGATTGTGTTTATAGAGGTAAAAAATCTCAAAGAAGCGACGGGCGATCTCTTACCAATGAACCCAGCAGGCATGAAGGAACTGGAGTCACTGCTCTGGAAGCAAGTGGGGCCGGACAAACTGCTGATGCCCGACGACGTGCGGGGCGACGAAAGCTCGCTGGAAGAAGCCGTGCTGAAAAACGGCTGGCCTCGGCTGGAAGCGGTCCGCGGTAGGATTCTAATCGTACTCAATGCTCCCCAGCTATTGCAGGAATACTACACTGCGGTATCACCCACCCTCCAAGGTCGGGCGATGTTCGTAAAGGTAGATCCGGGGAACCCGGAAGCGGCGATCGTGGTATCGAACGATCCGACAGCGGATAAAACGGCCGACTGGATCAAGAAAGGCTACCTGGTTCGCACCCGCGCGGACAACGGAGTGAAAGAGCCGGCAGTGAATGACACGTCGAACCGGGAAGCCGCGTTTGCCAGTGGAGCCCACATCATAACAACCGACTTTCCGACACCCACTCCACACCCGAAAACCGGCTATGTGGTTTCCCTGCCCGACGGTGCACCCTGGAGAGAGAACCCAGTCACCACACTCCAGCCAGAGCACTGATTTATCGATTCAAATATCGTTGTTCATGAGTCAATTAATGCACTATGAACAAATGTAGCTTGCGGAACCGGAGGCGGGGCAAAGAGTATTAACTGCTAGAGTGTTTCTATGCACACACATCTGCTCCTGACATGTCCGACCAAAGCCAAGATTTTGCCCACCTTCACCTCCATACCGACTACAGTCTGCTAGACGGAGCCTGCCGGATCGATCGCCTGGCTGCACGGGCGAAGGAGCTCGGTATGTCGTCCGTTGCAATGACCGATCATGGCAATCTCTTCGGGACCATCGATTTCTACCGGAAGATGCGAAAGGCTGAAGTCAAACCGATCATCGGCTGCGAGATCTACCTAGTGCATGATCACTCGATGTTCGAAAAGCCTCGTCGTGAGCGAAAGCGCACCGACGATATCGGTGACCTTCCCGAGGATCACCAGCTGCAACCTGAGGATTTCCCTAAAAACCAGATCCATCATAAAACCATCCTCGCGAAGGACTACGAAGGCTACCAGAACCTGTCGAAGTTGATCTCTAAGGCGCACACCGAGGGTCAGTATTATCGGCCGCGAATCGATATGGAGCACTTGGCGCAATACAGCAAAGGACTAATCGGTTTGAGCGGCTGTATCAACGGTGTAGCCTCCCAGCACCTGCTCTACAACAACTACGAGATGGCCCGTAAAGCGACGGCTGATTTTATCGATATTTTCGGGCACGAAAACTATTTCATTGAGATTCAGGATCACGGCCTTTCCTTCCAGAGGAAGATCATACCGGGGCAACTTCAATTGGCTAAAGAGTTTGATCTGAAGGTCGTCGCGGCGAACGACGTCCACTATGTAAAGAAGGGAGACTGGGAACCTCATGATGCGCTGCTCTGTATCCAAACCGGGAGAAAGCTGGTGGATGAACACCGAATGAAGTACCCCTCTCAGGAGTTTTACCTGAAGAGCCGCGAAGAGATGCTCAAGGTGTTTCACGAAATTCCCGAATCGCTGGACAACACTCTCCACGTCGCGGAGATGTGTAATCTGGAGATCCCATTTGGAGAAAATCATTACCCTATTTTCGAGAAGCCTATAGAGATCACAGATAAAGAGGACCCTGATAATTTCGACCGGATTCTCGATATCTATGTATCAGAAAAAGAACGGGTCAATAAACAGAACAGCGTAGATGAACCCGCAACCATCGACAAGAAAACCCGGGAAGAATATCGGAACAACGGTCTCTTTCTTTTTGAGCTTTGTAAACAGGGCTTGAAAGAGCGTTACGGTGTCGACTACGACGAGATTAGAGCATCGGATCAGGAGCTACCAAAAACAGCCGATGAAGGGAAAGGGATCCCACCTGAACCAGACACACCAGAGTTTAACAAGTTTCTGTGTTCAAAGCTTGAATACGAGCTTTCGATCATCATGGGCACCGGTTTCATTGATTACTTCCTGATCGTTTGGGATTTTATCGATTGGGCTCGCAAGCAAGAAATACCTGTCGGCCCCGGACGGGGTTCTGGAGCTGGTTGCCTGGTCGCTTATGTTCTAAAGATCACCGATATCGAGCCTCTCCGATTTGGCCTCCTTTTTGAGAGGATGCTCAATCTGGAACGGGTTTCTCCACCGGACTTCGACGTCGATTTCTGTATGCGCCGCCGGGACCAGGTGGTCAACTATGTCCGGGATAAATACGGTGCCGATGCCGTAGCCAACATCATCACTTTCGGTAAGTTCGGAGCAAAAATGGTCATCCGAGATCTCGCCCGCGTGAATGATGTTCCGTATGCTGAAGCAGACCGCGTTGCAAAGATGATTCCAGATGAGCTCAATATATCACTAACCGACTCTATTGCGAAATCAGGGGAGCTTCAGAGTGAGATTCGTGGTAACCCAGTCACGGGAAAAATCGTCGAACACGGACTCATAATTGAAGGTATGGTCCGCAACACGGGCAAACATGCCTGTGGAGTCATTATCGGTGACCAACCGATCAAAGATCTCGTGCCAGTAACTCTTCAGGAAGGCGATCTTACGACTCAATTCCCAAAGGGCCCCGTCGAAGATCTCGGCCTGTTGAAAATGGACTTTCTAGGTCTAAAAACACTGACGGTAATTTCCGATGCACAGGACAATGTGCGCAAAACGCGAAATCTCCCCGATTTCGATATCGAAAAGGTGCCGCTGGATGATCAGAAAACTTTTGATCTGCTGAACAGCGGCAAGACGACCGGCGTCTTCCAATTGGAGTCTGGAGGCATGCAAACCCTTTGCCGTCAGATCGGTCTGAGTTCGTTCGAGGAAATAATCGCGTTGATAGCCCTCTACCGTCCGGGCCCCATGCAATTCATCCCTCAATTCATCGAAGGCAAAAAGGATCCGACGACCGTGAAGGTCCCCCACCCGCTTTTAAATGATCTGGTTGGCGAAACTTATGGCGTTCTGGTCTATCAGGAACAGGTGATGGAAGCCGCGAGAATCATTGCTGGCTACACACTCGGAGGCGCGGATATTTTGCGCCGCGCAATGGGTAAGAAGATCGCATCCGTCATGGATGCACAGAAGGAGATCTTCGTCGACGGAGCAAGAGAGCACAATGGAATCCAGAAGAAAACGGCTCTCGATATTTTCGCCATTTTGGAGAAATTTGCTCAATATGGTTTCAACAAATCCCACTCGGCGGCTTACGCCATGTTGAGTTATCGCACTGCGTATTTGAAAGCCAACTATCCGGTTGAGTTCATGGCTGCGATCCTCTCAAACGAGCTCGGTAACTCCGACAAAGTCGCCCACTTCGTTAACGAATGTGGGGCTATGAAAATTTCCGTATTAGGCCCTGATGTTAATATTTCACGCGAGAATTTCACCCCGGTTATCGACCTGAAAACAGGAGGAGAAGACATACGATTCGGATTAGCCGCGATCAAAGGTGTTGGCGACGCCGCATCCCAGAAGATCATGGAGGAACGGGAAATCAACGGACCCTATGAAGACTTCGAAGACTTTATCGCCCGGGTCGACCCCAAGACTGTTAACCGCCGCGTAATGGAGTGTCTCATAAAATCGGGTGGCTTCGATAGTACCGGCGACAGCCGTCAGCTTTTAATGGATGGTCTTGAGGCCGCCATCAGTTCTGCCGCTGAACAATTACGAGATAAGGAGCGCGGCCAGGAGTCCTTTATGGATATACTGGCAGAACCTGCAGCCAACAAATCGAAGTCTGGAGACACCACCCGCCGCGCAAAATCTTCTACAGAATCGATGCCAATGGCTGAAAAGCTAAAATTCGAAAACGAATTACTCGGTTTCTATATCTCGGGCCACCCGATGAACGAATTCAATGGCCTGGCTCAAGCAATCACCAACTTTGATCCGGACAAAGCGAACGAGCTACGGGACCGCAATCCATTCCGATTCTGTGGTGTAGTCTCCAACGTAACCAAAAAGCTATCTAGGAGAGACAATCGGCCTTGGGCATTTTTCAACCTAGCGACAAAAACTCATAGCTTTCAGATGAATATGTATTCGGAGGCGTTTGAAGAAACCGGGCACTTGTTGGAAGACGGAAAGACGCTCATGGCGACTGGTACGGTCATGAACCGAGATGGCGATGACCTGAGATTCAGTGTCCGGGATGTGTCGACTTTGCGTGGGAGTATTTCCAGCACGATCAAGGAAGTGCACTGGGTCCTGGATCCCAATAATCAGGCCGAGGAGTTCTTAACCCTTTTTCGGGAAGATCTCGATCGACGACAAGGCGGCTCAACACGCGTCCAGATCGGTATGCTCGTTGAAGAAAACCGGGTACTCTGGAGTGAAATCGCATCTTCCCTGACCTGGCAGGTCGATCCAGCTAGCTTCTCAAAACTCAAGAATCATCCGAGCGTAGTAACCGTGTTCATACAAACAGCGCCGGTTCAGGAATTCGAGCCAAGCAAACCGTGGATGAGGAAAAAAGAGGGTTGAGCGATACTAGCCGGTAAACGCATGACAAAGCGCGACACCAGCTGCATCGGCCTCGTCAAAGTCGAGCGCATTATCTAACGCAAGCAGTTGCATAACCGTTTGCGCAACCTGATGCTTACTCGCACGGCCATAACCTACAACCGCCTGTTTCACGCGCAAGGGCGGATACTCGAAGATTGGCCGCTCCAATACCGCAGCCGCCGCTATTGCTGCCCCACGAGCAGCTCCCAGAATCTGAGCAGTTTGAAAATTCTGCACATAAATAGTCTGCTCCAACGCAACGATCGACGCATCAAAGTCCTCTATCATGCTGCTTACTGATTTATAGATTTCCGCCAAGCATTCAGGCATCGTCGCCTTTGCTTTCAAGCGAACGGTATGGCTTCTCAAAAGACGCCTTTGGTCACGTTTTACTTCGACAACTGCCAGTCCAGTGCCCCTCAAGCTAGGATCGATGCCTAGGATAATCCCTTCAACTTTTCGTCGTCCCGCTTGATCAAAGCCCACTACCCCCGAAGTAGGGAGATTCCCGGCGAGCTTCATTGCCCATAGTTTTCTAGCAGATGGTTTGGCCATTAGTTTTCGAAGATAAGCATGTAGCCTAGGGGCATTTCTTATTATTGAATAGCTAAAAGATCAAACGGACACTCGCGAGGATCGTGATGATCAAAGCAAACATTTCGAATGCCTTCTGAGGAATCCTTAACACGATCGACCTCCCAATGAGGACACCAATAATCACAGCCGGTGCGAGCTTAAGGTCCAGTAACAAGACGTCGTAGTTGATAAGTCCGCTGGACCACAAGAAGGGTATTTTAAATAGGTTTAGGAACATAAAATACCAAGCGCCCGTTCCCAGAAATTCTAGTTTCACCAAACCCAACGTAAGAAAAAACAGCAACATGATTGGTGCGGCAGCATTCGCAACGGTTGAGGTAAAACCGGAAGAAAAGCCCGCCAAAGCGATAAGCCACGTATGGCTTGGCACTACCAGGACTCGTTTCTGTTTCTCTAACCAATACTTTCTTACTATATGAAAGCTCATCAGCGCGATCATGCATATACCAATCATTCGACCTACCTGATCTGCATCCAGAATCTCTAGTAATTGCCATCCCAAAAGAACCCCACCAATCGTCCAAGGAACTAGTGGCAAAAGAAACTTCCAAACCGCGTGCCCCCGGTAAAAATAGAACGCACCCCAATCGCCCACCACTAGCAGTAACAGAATGATTCCGACGGATAGCTTTGCGGGAAAAATGATAGCAAAAACGGCAATCGTAATGTTGTTCACTCCCAATACACCTCCCTTGGCTAATCCAAGAAAAAAGGCACCCAGTATGGCTAGGAGGAAGATCTGAGTATCCATGGCTTCCATACTACCAAATAAGAGCGAAGATAAACGTGCTGTAAGTATCTTCGATCCTAGACACGGTTCTCAAATCCTCCTTCTGCGACGTCAAAGACCTCCCATTTCCCACGGGAATGTAGATTCGGTACTTCCGTTCCAGTTGCCAGCACTTGCACCGACTCCCCTACGGCATTCCAAAAATGCTCCTTTCGATGATGATCTAACTCACCCAAGACGTCGTCTGCCAGCAACACCGGCAGCGTACTTCTAGCTTCCTGCAAATAGCGGAGCTGAGCGAGCTTAAGGCTTATGATCATACTTCTCTGTTGCCCTTCAGATGCAAAATCGCGGGCCTTCCGAGATTCCAAGCGAATCGAAATATCGTCTCGGTGGGGCCCCTGCTGGGTAGATTTCAGAATTCGATCCCGCTTACGATTTTTGTGTATCAACTCCATAAAATCTCGCTCAGTCGACGCATCTGAATCCGGATGATACAACAGTTCAGGCGACTCGCTTTCAGGTGAAACCATTTCGTAAATCGGCTTCAAACGACTCTCGATTTCAAGAATTTCAGCTTTACGTGCCGAGCGCAGTAATGCTGCTTTCTGGCACAATAGGACTTCGAAAGATTCCATTTCTTTGCTCTCGACCCCTGATTTTAGAAGGGCATTCCTTTCCTGAAGCAATTTATGGTAATCCCGTAGGAGATCATAGTAACCGGCATTCGCTGATGAAAGCGCCATATTTAACCACTGTCGCCGAATTCCCGGAGAGCCTCGCAGCAATTGAATGTCTTGAGAGCTTAGAACGACGGTTGGAAACCTACCAATGAAATCTCGGAAGCGTGTTACCTTCTCCCCATCAACAAGGACCTCCTTACCTTTTCGTTTGAGCGTTATAGAAACTTCAGTCGCTCCAAATGCTTCATCATCTACGTCAAAAACTAACCTGCTTTCAGACTCTCCTGCCAGGAGTAACGTATTCGTATCTTGGGTGCGAAAGGAACGGAGGGCCGAAAGTAACCCCATCGACTCGAGCAGATTGGTCTTCCCTTGACCATTCATGCCCACAAAAAACTGAGTGAGTCCGGAAAACGATAAATCAACAAACGAAATGTTTCTATAGTTCTGAAGTCTGATCCGCGTTATCTGCATACCGTTCTATATGGAAACAACTTCTGTCATACCGGATCCATCTGCATTTTGAAAATCCGTCCACACCTCGTTGAACGCTTGAGTTAAATTTCCCCAATCCCGTTCGGAGGTATCGGCCCAAGAACTCACTCTGACAGATTTTCGTCCAGCTTCCGACGCAAAACCTAAGGCCGTCAAAACAGGCGACGAAGATGTTTTCCCGGTCGAACAAGCAGAACCGGTAGATACCTGAAACCCTTTCAGGTCCAGTTTCCTAACCCATCGAATATTCTCATAATCGGGGAGTAGTAAGAACGACGTATTAGCTAATCGGGTACCTGTATTTCCAACAATTTCAGTCGCGGGAATATGATCCGTGAGACCGGCTTCGAATCGATCGCGGTAGGTCGCCTGAGAAGCGAAGTCTGATAGCCTTTTTTCCGCAAAAGCTAATGCCTCAACCATACCGAGTACTAACAGAATGTTCTCAGTTCCCCCTCTTCGACCCCGTTCCTGACCACCTCCGAACTGCGAACAAAACCCATCACTTCGATCTGACAGGGAAATAAAACCAGCCCCTTTGGGGCCCCAGAATTTGTGCCCACAACCGACCAGAAAATCACATCGCGGGACCCGGGAACTCGATAGCTTGCCAAACCACTGAGACGCATCACAGTGAAATAAGACTCCGCTGCCAGCACAGGCTTCAGCAATCTCGTTCACCGGTTGAATGACACCCGTTTCATTGTTAACAGCCATTACCGAAACGGCAGCGATCGAAGAGGACTTCATCTGAACACTGAAATCTTCTAAATCGATAGTTCCATTTGCCTTAGATCTAATGAAGCGAAGTCTGTCTCCCCAAAAATGCCTCGCAGCATCTAAGACGGATGGGTGTTCAAAAGGTGATAACAAGAGCACTTGGTTTTGACTAGATAGTCGCGATAAATACTCGATTATAGAGTTATTTGCCTCCGTTGCGCCACCGGTGAAGACTACCGACTCAGGCTGAGTTCCCAGTAAGCTGGCAAGTGTTTCCCGCGAAGTCTCCAATACATTCTTAGCTCTGGCCGAGGATACGTATGGACTCGACGGATTTTGCCAATATCGGTCTATCCCCTCTATAATCGCGCTCTTGGCAGACTGTCTAAGCGGAGTCGTCGCATTGTAATCGAAGTAGCAGCCCATACCCGATTAGGGGATTTTCAACTTCATACCCACACTCAATGTATTCATGTTAGGCATGACATCACGATTCGCTTCGAAAATGTCCTTAAACCGATTTGGGGTGCCGTATACCTTACGGCTAATTTTAACCAAATTATCACCGGCAACGACCGTGTAGGTCGCAGTGGAATCTCCAGTCGACGAAGGTGCAGCCTGAGATCCACCCACCAAATTGCTTCGAGGAAGCGGTTGAACCCGTCTTTGCTGGGATACAACGGGCGCTTCAGGTGCCGTGTATGCAGGAGTTCGCGACTGCGCCTCCTGGAGACGTATACTCAGAGAATTCGTTTCGGCCTTGATGCGAGCCAATTCTTTTTTGAGTGATAAGATCTCTTCATCCTTCTGCTCAATCACATCGAGCATATCCATCCGCTCTAGCTCGGCATCAAACAAATTTGCCGGAAAGGTACGAGCAAACTCCTTTTTTGCGGTATCAATCAATTCGCGAACCAACGGAGCCTGTCTTGATGTGGGATTGAACTTGAGATACTCACGGAAATGATAGATCGCCAGGACTGGGTCTTTCGCATGATCCAAATAAAGCTGCCCGGCATATAGGTGCGATTCTGGCGCTACGGCGGTTGATTCAATGACTCGTAAGAACGAATTAAGGGCCTGGTCATGACGCCCTTGTCGAAGGTAATCCTCACCAGATTTAAAACTCGCCAGATCTTTTTCTTCAACCTTATCCCCGCTGGGCTGAACACAGCCTGACAGCGAAAGTAGGCCAACCAACAAAGAGGCGGAAAACAATCTTAGCTTAATCAGCGTTATGGGAGTCGATGACATCGTTGAAAGGTATTGAATACCTATAAAGAGCGAATAGTGTGGGGAAAGTTAGATGTATCTAACAATAGTATTTTAGCGTGGATTCTCAAACAATACTTCAACGGGCCAAGCACTTTATGCAACTAGAGTCCCAGGCCATTCTCGATACTGCTGAAACACTTGATAATAGTTTCATTCAAGTTGTTGAGGCCATACAAACTACGGTCAATGCAAAGGGTAAAATTATTCTCGCTGGACTCGGTAAAAACGCCGGTATTTGCCAAAAGCTTGTTGGCACATTTAATAGCATTGGCGTTAGCTCAGCCTTTCTCGATCCCGTCCAAGCGGCTCATGGGGACCTGGGAATGTGCCAAGAGGAGGATCTAGCCCTAGTCTTCAGTAACAGCGGAGAAACCAAAGAAGTTCTGGAGCTCATTCCGCTGATTAAACGCCTCGGAGTTAAAAGTGTCGCTATTACAAGCGCCAAGAAAAGTCGCTTATCGGCCAACTGTGACCTCAGCTTAATTTACACCGCTAAAGAAGAGGCCTGCCCCCTCAACCTCGCACCCACAGCGAGTACAACCGCGTCACTCGCATTGATCGATGCTGTTGCGATGGTCTTTCTAGACCAAAGAGCCTTCAGCAAGAACGATTTCGCAAAATTCCATCCAGCAGGATCCCTGGGAGCGAGTCTACTCTTGAGGGTCGATGACATCATGCGCACCGGGGATCGTTTTGCCAAAGTGATGACCGGTTCTTCTGTGCAGGAGACGATAGTAGAAATGACGCGGGCCAAAGCTGGATCCATTTCGATTATCAATTCCGACGGTGTGCTTGAAGGAATATTCACAGACGCTGATCTAAGAAGAGCAATCCTGAAAGATCCCCAAGTCTTCACTAAAACCATTGATAGCTTCATGACCCCGCAGCCGATCTATGTTCGAAGTGGCTTACTTGTGGCGGATGCCTTAAAGGTTTTTGAAGAAAATAGAATCGATGATCTGATTGTGTTAGGCTCAGACGGAATTCCTCTCGGAGTAATTGATGGTCAAGACCTACCCAAGCTTCGAATCGTTTAAGGCTAGTCGCCAATCACGGTGACGGTGAGCTTTCGTTGATGCGGCATACTCCGATGCTCCCAAAGAAATAGGCCCTGCCACGTCCCCAAACTTGATCGACTTCCGGAAAAAGGGATATTTTCCGAAGATCGAGTTAGCGCCATCTTGATATGGCTCGGCATATCGTCTGGGCCCTCATAGGTATGAGTAAAATGAGGATCATCCTCTGGAACTAATCGCTCCATAAAGTTCTCGAGATCCCGTCTCGCTGATGGATCTGCGTTTTCCATCAAAACCAGGCTACAGCTTGTATGGTGACAGAAAATCGAGGCGATACCTGCGTTAAAACCAGATTCTGATATCACAGTCTGAAAAAGATCGGATACTTCAACGGTTCCCTTGCCCCGAGTACTCACTGATACAGTTGATTGAAATACCGCCATACGGGACCTAGTGCTACCTATCGATCAAGACGGTTTTTCCTCGTTACTTTCTTCCTCAGCTGGATCCACGGTTTCATCAGCAGGGTTGGTGAGTTCAGTCGGATCTACCGCATTCGACGTCTCAGCTGGTCGCTCAGTGACACGAACTGTAAAATCTTGGAGCACACCATCTCTAAACACCTGCACATCCAAAAACTGCCCGGCTCTGGCAAAAAACATGGCGTTGCGAACGTCAGATATCGAATGAATCGAAAAATCTCCCATCCGCACTAATACAT
>CALGUT010000757.1 GCA_937920335.1 uncultured Opitutales bacterium | reverse complement strand
AACCGATCAACCTCTTGAGAATCGAACTTTTACAGAAAAAAAATTGCGCCGCCTTAAAAATTCGGCAACGATGCTGGCTGAAGTAAACAGCTGGCTTCGGGATGATTTGAAGTTACCCAATGCAAACGTTGTTGAGGGCAATTTGGGAGATTGGGTTTTCACCCTTCCGGTTGACGCGAAGACCATTTTTTACAGCAAAGGCTCAGGTGATCTTGAGGAAGCAGAGAGGAGTCCGCGCGTTGAAGCTGAAACGTCCGAGGCTGTTTATGTTTTCAATACAAGTGGGCTCAGTGACTTGTCGCTCAATGTCTTTAAGGATATTGTGAGTCAGGCTGAATACATAAAAGTCAATGGGATTACTGCGGATACGGAAATCATTTCGGGCCGAAATACGAATACCTACCGGGTTCGGGGTGATGCGCACTTTCCTGGCACACTTACTCTGAAAAACGGGCCGCAGTACAACAGTATAGCGGGTTTTGAAACTTCAGTGCCGGTGGGGATTGAAGTCGAGCATGGCTTGAATTTCGCAGAAAGCCTGAAGGCAGATTTCTTGGGCGTTTTTGATAATTTCAAAAACCCAACCTTGATCGACCTTTCCAATAGCACGGCGGGTAGCCTTACCTATGCGGGTCTCAAGGGCTTACTTCCCTCTCTCCCTGATGTTGGTCCCATCATCAATGCATACTTCTCCGCCAGGGACAATCCAGGCAGTGTTTTCTCAAGTGTCGGAACCTTCCTCAAGGAATCCGTAACCAACACATTGAGTGCCAATTTCCTTGATGCTGGAACATTCCAAGTGGATGGGATCGCGCAAATCGTGCTCGAGCCCGGTGTCATTTCGACACTTTCCTATTCCGCACCGGCATCCATCACCAATGTGAAATTTGGATCTGGCCTCAATATGATCAAAGGGGATGCTAACTTCAACACCTTCGCAAGTCGCCCGCTGGGTCTTGGAGTTCATATGATGAACGGTGGCCGTGGCGGGGACACCTATAAGATGGCTAACTTTTGGGGTTTGGCCGCCGTTTTGGAAGTGCCTGATCTCACTATTGGTGTTGGTGGTACGCCGGTTCCGGTTCCTGAAGCACTCGATACGCTGGATTTTTCCGGGTTTGTCGGGAACATCACGGTAGACGTTTACGATTTCAACTTGCTCAAGGATACCTTTGGAACAATCGAGGGAATCGATTTAACGACCTGGCCGGATATCAGCACCAATTTCCTCGTCGTCAAAGGAGTGGACTTATTAGGCAATACTGCAATTGGTCTGGGTGGTTTTAGTGCGGATCCCAGTTCCTTAGCAGGAAGCAGTAACATGGTGGCAATGGATATCGAATCCCTTGTTGGTCCGAAATTTGGAAATTTACGGATCAACATGCACACCGATGCGAATCTGCGCGGGACAGTCGTTGCTGGTTCCTTGGGCACCGTGACGTTGGACTATTCCAACTTTAATGCGCCAGTCACTGTGAGCGCTGGGAAAAGTTCATCGGACGAAATTGCGAAATTATTAGGCCTGCCAGAATTTTCAGGAGGATTTCTTGGCGATGGGCTGCCTAAGAAGGTGGTCGATGCCACGATCGAAAACGATGCCTCCCTTGTGGACATCGTCGCAGATTTTATTCCCGGGATAGAATTACCAGAGAAAGCGACTGGCTCAGCAACGGGAATTTCTGGTCACCGTTTCGGGGGACTGACCACGTTTGTTGATTTCTTTGGTCCGGATAACCAAGTGAACAAAGCCTTGGCCAATTTGGCGGTAGCGGGATTGACTAAAGTTATCGGCAGTGGTCCTTCACATGTGGACACGCTCACCAATGAAGTAGGGGCATCTGTCGAATGGACGAACGTGGACTCTTTGGACAACATCACCACGGAGGAGTTGGATCTTTGGGATATCAGCGATAACGGTGAAAAATATACGGTAGATCTAGAGACTGGAATTTTAAATCAAAATGATGGTTTCCTGAAAAGTTTAGAAAATGAGACCATCCTGAAAATCCGTTCCGGCCAAAAAAACGATATCCTGATCGGAAGTTCTGGAGATGAGACCTTCCTGTTCCGTCCGGATGAGAATTCTGGTTGGGGAATAGACTATGTAGACATTCGCGTCAACTTTTCACCTAACTGACTGAACGATAATGAATTAAACTTAAA
>CALGUT010000756.1 GCA_937920335.1 uncultured Opitutales bacterium | reverse complement strand
CACGTTATATTGGGACTACCCTTTGGGTGGACGATGATTGGCTTCGCCCTACTCTGCCTCGCTTATGCAGGTATCGGAGGTATTAAAGCGGTTATTTGGACAGACTGCATCCAAGCATTTATATTTTTAACTGCCGGTCTGGTTATGCTGTTTGTTCTCCAGGGCTTGGTCGGTTGGAGCTCAATCCTAAGTATTGGTGGGGACGCTGGACACCTAAAGGTCTTTCAGTGGACTCCCGAAGGAAGCTTCCTAACAGACAGTAACTGGCTATTCCTGGCATTAATATTTGGCTTTGTGAATACACTGGCCATGCAAGGGACCGATCACGATTTCACCCAACGCATGTTAACCTGCAAAAACGTTAAAGAAGCTCAACGCAGTATCATCTTGAGTGGATTCGTTTCCATTCCGACGGCTGCGCTCTTCCTGATGATAGGAGTCGGCCTCTTCGTTTATTACCAACAAGTATCAGACGCATCACTACCAACTAAACTGGTTGAAGGTTTGGCTACGGTTGATTCCGACAAGGTGTTTCCTCATTTCATCGCAACGGTTCTCCCAACCGGCCTACGCGGACTATTACTATGCGGTGTGCTAGCAGCCGCCATGTCGAGCCTGGATAGCGCCATGGCCGCTCTTAGCTCTTCGATCGTCGTAGATCTTTATAAGCCTTTCCTGAAAGACTCAGACGACACCGCTAAACAAGTTTGGGTAGCGCGAATCTTCATGGTGATCGTCGCTATCGCTCTTGTTAGTATTGCATGGGCTTTAAAGAGTGGCGGACAGTTTATCTGGCTGGCTTTCAAAATCGCTGGTGTAACTTACAGTGGACTACTTGGTGTATTCCTTGTAGGTCTACTCAGTAACCGGGGAACTGACAGCTGGAACATCGTCTCCATGATTGGCGGAAGCGTTGTAACAGCTACTCTGTTGCTGCTCTCTGAAAACGACGTCATTCAATTGGCATGGCAGTATCCGATGCTGATTGGCGTTGGTACTACCTATCTATTAGGGATCATACCTTCCCCATTGGTAAGGGGAAACGATATTCCTCCTACACCCGCTTAATCTAAGGATTCTTTCACTACCTTCACGATCTCTTTAAGGTGAGGGTCATTCAGAACACGAGCATGGTGGTCACTATCCAGTGAATGGAACTTCACCGGTTTGTCACTGCAGAATCTCCAGCGATTAACCTGCTTCCCCTTCTTGAAAGTGAACTCAGATTCCCTTACAACAAACACCTTGATCGTTATCGATGAAGGCTTCGGCTCGTATTGATAATGAAAGTCAGAAGAATTGAGGGCTTCGACATGCTCGAATACTGTTTCTGCAGGTAAAAAGCTTGGAGAATGTATGCCCCACCGAAACTTATAGCAGATAGGCCACCATACACTACGCTTAAACATATAGCGCACATACCGGTAATGGTGATTTAAGAAAGATTTTCCTATCCACTTCAGCTTATCAATTCTAGAGGGTTCACCGTCATCCTCATCTCTCAAATAGGAGTCGAATATAAAAACCGTTGATTCACCCGTGGACAAGTCGTCCAACTGCCTTGCCGTTTCATAAGCGAGCAATCCACCAAAAGAGAATCCTCCAACAACATAAGGACCTTCTGGCTGAATCCGCAGAATCTCTTTAACACAATGTTCCGCCAGAGCCTCAATGGTTTTCAGCGGTTCTTTTCCATCCACCTTTGAAGGGAGGTCAATACCGTAACACGGACGAGATTCTCCCAATCGATTTGCCAAATCAAGAAATACGAGCGCGTTTCTAGTAATACCAGATGTAAAGAATACAGGGCGTCCATCCCCCGATCCCGCAAGGTGCGTTACGTAATTGGTGTCATCGACGTCGCTTCCCAACAGCTTTGCCAATTTTGCGACCGTCGGACTTTCGAACATACTCGCGACTCTCAACTCCTTTTCCATTTGGCTCTTTACCTGGTAACACAAGCGAACAGCTGATAACGAATTCCCTCCTAGATGGAAAAATTTGTCATCCACGCTCACTTTGTCCAATTCCAGAATTTCACAGAAGATCGATGCAAGTTCTGCTTCTATTTCGTTTCTAGGTGCGACAAACTCTGATGCAGGCTGTACATTAAAATCCTTAGGTTCCGGTAGAGCTTTACGATCTAGTTTACCATTCAACGTAAGCGGTATCTTATCGAGCAGCACGAAGGCTGAAGGAATCATACTTATCGGTAGTCGTTCAGCCAGCTGCTTATACAAGTAATCTTGCGTCAGTTCCTTAGCTGCTACGATGTAGGCGATCAGAACATATTGACCCTGCTTATCTTTCTTACCGATCACTCGAGCTGAATTTACGTCAGGCAGTTGCTCGAGTTCCTTCTCGATAGACTTTGGTTCGATTCTTACACCTCTGATTTTGATTTGATCATCGATTCGCCCCATAATATCAATGGTTCCGTCTGGTTGAAATCGGCCTAGATCGCCTGATCGATACCACCTATCTTCCTCGTCCTTAATACCTGGATTTTGAACAAAACTCTTCGCTTCCTGCTCAGTCGCATTTAGATAGCCGAGTGAAGTAAACGGAGTACGTATGACTATCTCGCCTAGTTCCCCTATTCCACAAGGCCTCAGATCTGAACACATTATCATCACGGCGCAATTCGGAAGAGCCCGGCCTATCGGCTGAACCCCCATACGGGGCTGCTCCGGCACCTGGTAATAACACTTCGCTAGTGTAGACTCTGTTGGACCATAGAGATTCACAACCTCAGTCTTCAGAGCAATACTCCTCCATTGACCTACCAACTTACTTTGCAAGGGTTCTCCTGCAGAAAACGTCCAACGCAAATCCGGAAGCAAACCATCAGTCAATCCCGTCTGTATCCATGATTCCATAACAGATGGAACCGTATGCAATACGGTTACCTCCTGTTCCTGTAGCCACACATACGCATCAGGCGCCAAGGGCGCCACATAAGCTGGAGGCAGACACAAGACCGCACCGCGTGTCAGTGGAAGGAATATATCACGAAGGGAAACGTCAAAAGACATCGAGGTTAGTTGCGCCACACGATCATCCTTCGAGATACCAAAATGCTCGCCTTCCCAATTAATGAAATGATTGAGACCATCATAGCGCCCTAAAATCCCTTTAGGCTTACCTGTAGTACCCGAAGTGAAAAATATATAGGCCGGCGAATCCGGGCCTGGTTGAAAGACAGCGTTCGATTCTGGAATATCGTCACTAACAGTCGCCGTTTTCCCAGTAAGCTGATCAACGAATACAATCGTTGATCCTACTTCAGTAAACCATTCAGAATACTGAGATGACCGTCCCGTCAGAAGCATACGAGCTCCCGTCAACCCTTTGATCTCTACTTTCCTCGCATCTGGTAGATCGGGATCAATCGGTACGATAACGCCCCCTACTGCTAAAACAGCCAGTAGACTTACGATCGTACCAAATTGCTTGTCTCCACTTACCAGAACGCGATGCTCAGGGCTCACACCCAACGCTCGCAACGCTGAGCTTAGCTCACGAACACGAGCGCCCATCTCACCATAACTCCATTCACGATCAGCGAGTGATATCGCCGCCTTATCAGGCAAAAGAGAAGTTTGATTGAAAAATCGTTCAACAACACTCACTTGCTCAGGCCGAACCATTGGTTCATAAATCGATGGCACCAGTTGATCAACCACACCCGTTGTAAGCGAATATGAGTTTACCGTTTTCGAAGGTTCCTTTGCTATTTGTGCAAGAAGCAAACGATACTGATCGAGCATCGTCTTTACCCGTGTAGTGTCGAATAAGTCTGTGCTGTAAACAAGCCGAAATCTGGTGGAATCAGCAGACGAAGAGATATATAGGGTCAGGTCGAACTTTGTTTGAACGTCACTATTACCCACATGTTCAACCTCAAGATCCGGTAGTTCAATGGCCTTCCCCTGTTCCTGCTCCTGCATATTCACAAGCACCTGGAAGATGGGATTTCTACTGAGATCCCTCTCTGGTGCGAGTTCTTCAACCAGACGCTCAAAAGGCATCTCCTGATAGTCTAATCCAGAAATATATTTATCCTTAACCTGTGAAAGCAAACTACCGAAATCCAAATCGTCTTCAAAATGAGTGCGTAAGAGTACCGTATTAATAAACAGGCCAATCAATTTTTCCTCGTCTGTCGTTACTCGACCCGCAGATGGCATGCCCACAATAATATCCTTTTGTCCACTTAAACGAGAGAGTACCAATTGGAAGCTTGAGACCAGCACCATAAAGAAGGTCACCTGGTGGGTCACAGCTACGTTTCTTAGTCCCTTTACCAAATCTTCATCTAAAGTTATTCCTTCCACAGCGCCGCGACTACTCAGCTTCTCCGGTCTCGGTCGATCCATCGGCAATTCCAGATTTTCAACGCCGCTCAACTCCTGTTTCCAAAACCCCAGTAGCTCATCCCAATAGTCTCCTTTCAATCGCTCCTGCTGCTTTAAAGTAACCTCAGAATACGAGGCATTCAACTCTTCCAAGGGTGAGGTCTGTCCCTCGGAATATGCGGCATAAAGCGCCTTAAACTCTCGCCAAAAAATGCCGTGAGACCAGCCATCCGACGCAATATGATGCTTCGGAATAAGAAACATATGATCATCGGGCGCCAGGAACAGAATGTGAGCTCTCAGCATTAAATCCTGGCTCAAATCGAATGCCTTTCTCCGTTCTTCCAAAATGCGATTATCAATTTCCTTATCCTGTGCTTCACCGGTTAAATGACTGAGATCAATAACTGGTAACTCAAACCTCGCAGGAGGATGAATGACCTGCAACGGGTCCCCACCGTTGGAATCGAAGGAAGTCCGGAATGGTTCGTGGCGGGCGACAATAGTCTCAAGCGCTCTACGAAGAGCTTCACGATCCAGTTTTCCTTTTATCCTAAGCGCCGAAGGCATGTTGTATGCGGTGGAACTAGCTTCAAGCTGTTGGATAAACCACATCCGATATTGCGCATAGGTAACAGGTTTCACTATCGCACTCTCAGGCACAGCCTCTTCGAGAACCAAATGACTCTTTGTCGCGCCTTCATCGTCGACTAAACTCTCTTCGCTACTTTGAACAGGTGGGGCTTCTGCAACGTCCTTCAGCTCCTCCTTCAATTCGTCCAAATGGGGGCCTAGTAGTTTGGGTGTAGGCAACCGAAAAAGAATCGAAACCGCACAGTCTAAACCGAGGGTTTCATTGAGCCTCACTACGACTTGATTTGCCCGCAGAGAATCACCTCCCAAAAGAAAGAAGTTATCACTACGCCCGACTTTCTCTTTGTTGAGAACCAGTTCGAGTATCGAACAGATAGTTTTTTCAGTTTCAGTTTCCGGAACCTCATATGCGGCACCTAACAAATCCTTCAATTTTTCAGACAATCCGATCCGTTGAAGCTTCCCGGTCGGACCCTTGGGAATATCATCAAGTATAACAATCCTGCTAGGAACTTTAAAATCAGCCAAGCGTCCCATCGCAAACTCACGAATTGCAGCTTCATTCAAGCTCGAATCCGACTCAAGAATCACCGCTGCTGCGACATCCTCTCCCAGTGACTCATGCGGCAACGCAAACCCCACGGCCTGCTTTATTTCAGGATGAGTCAATAACGCTTCATCAATTTCTCTGGGAGCGATATTTTCCCCACCTCGATTGATCATCTCTTTCAAGCGCCCCGTCAGAAACAAATAGCCTTCTTCGTCCAAGAAACCCTGGT
>CALGUT010000755.1 GCA_937920335.1 uncultured Opitutales bacterium | reverse complement strand
ATGTGAGAGTTACTTCGTTATTCGCTGTTAGTTTGGCAATTTTGATTATTTGTCCGGTAGCGTTTTCAACCCCATCGGAACCAGACTGGCCAGGTGCCAAGTCGACCTTTGATTCCTTTGATCAATTTGATTTCGAAATCGATGAATTGAAATGCCGGGTGGTCGTGCCCCGTGATAGTGCGGAAGGGAAGCCATGGGTTTGGAGAGCCCGTTTTTTCGGACATGAGCCACAAACAGATATCGCGCTATTAGAAGAAGGGTTTCATGTAGCCTATGTCGATGTGGCAGGCTTGTTCGGATCGCCAAAGGCCGTGCAGCGTTGGAATCTTTTCTACGATTACCTGACTCGTGAACATTTGTTTTCCAAGAAACCGGCACTTGAAGGATTCTCGCGCGGTGGACTCATTATTTATAACTGGGCGTCCGCAAATCCGGATAAAGTCAGTTGTATCTACGCTGACGCTCCGGTTTGTGATTTTAAGAGCTGGCCGATGAAATGGAGTTCACGAAAAACCTGGGAGGAATGCCTGGCCGTATATGGATTTACGGAAGCGCAGGCACTCGCTTATGACAGGAATCCGATCGACAACCTGAAACCACTAGCTGAAGCAGGCATCCCTCTGTTGCATGTCGTGGGAGATGCTGACGTTGTGGTTCCCGTGTCTGAGAATACCGCCCTGATAGAAGAACGGTATAAGGATATGGGCGGCGTGATTCGAGTACTCCATAAACCGGGTATCGGTCACCATCCGCATAGTCTTACCGATCCGGCTCCCATTGTTTCGTTTATCAAGAAGTACGCGCGCTAATGAACTCGGTTCACTGACTGGGCCCTCGGGATTTTTATTTAGTAAAACGTGTGCGATGAACTGTCATCCAGTGTGAGTCCGTCTTTCGGCTGGTTCCACAGGCGATAGGGGTCATCGTGTTCTCTCATCTGTTCGAGAAGCAGGGCTTCCATTTCGGCTAGCTTGTCTGCGAAGGTAGGGTTAGCGGCGAGATTTGTTTGATCAGGAGTCGGTTGATTGCCGGTTAGGCGAACGATGTGCTGCGAGTGATGGTCTTCTATCAATTCGTAGGGATTCTCTTTCAGGTTGAAGAGTTGAGTTAGCTGATATTCACCGTCGTAAACGTCGTATTTGGTGAGCTTCCAGTCGCCTTTGCGCACGGTTCGAAGTCCGGGGCGAGTTTCCGCACAGAAGGCGCCATACATGACTTCGCGGATGCGGTCTTGTTTTCCATGCAGAACCGGTTTCAGGCTAAGTCCTTCGTTGGTATCCGGAGCTTCGATGCCGGCTATGTCACATAGCGTTGCAAGTACATCGAGTAGGTAGGTATTTCCTGCAGCTCGGCTTCCGGATTCGATGCCTGGACCTTTTATGATGTAGGGAACTCGCCAGCTGTGTTCGTACAGATTCTGTTTTCCCTGTAGTCCATGACGTCCGATGGCGATCCCATGATCGGAGGTGTAAAAGATGTAGGTGTTGTCCAGCTCGCCCATGGCTTCGAGTTTTTCAAGTACCCGGCCGATCTGACTATCGATGTTTTCGCTACAGGCGAATTCACGGCCGAGTTCATTTCTTATCGTTCGCTCATCTCGATTGAACCAAACCCCACTCACTCGTTCCTCGTCTCTGGCGCCTGGGAGGCGGAACGGAAAGGGGTGACCGGGGAGGTAGTTGGGAGGAAGGGGAGGCTGATTTTCATTCGCTTCGGGGAGGCTATCCGGATCGGTGTGGTTGGTGGCTCCATATTTGTTCAGGAGTTCTGGTAGTCCATCCCGTGTATCGTGCGGATGCGAAAACCCAAAATAGATAAGAAAAGGGTCCTTGTCTTTGGTGGCCTCTCTTTCGTTAAGATAATTGATGACTTGGTCTCCGTGCCAACCACTTCCGGATTCATGAGTGCCACCGCGTTTGTCCGCATCGCGACGAATGGCAAATAAGGCGTTGGCTGCCTCATAGCTGTTACCCTTTTTACAGGTTCGCATGGTATCGTACCCGGCACGGTTAAACACAGCAGCTAAGGTATTTTCAGCAAGATGGGGAGGGACCATCTCTGGGTTATCAAAATGGGGATTGTTGTCTCGTCCAGGCCGATTGGGCGCATGCCAAAGGATTCGTCCCGACATGATCATGTGCCTTGAGGCCACACAAACGCCGCTCACCCAGGAACCCATGTGATAGGCTTGATCGATGACCATGCCTTCTGCTGCGAGCCGGTCGATGTGTGGAGTGCTTAATCGGGAGGTTGGCTCGTAGGCCTTTAAGTCGAAGGGGGCTTGGTCGTCCGCAATGATGAAAAGAATATTGGGGCGTTTATACTGCTGGGCGTTGATGGTTGGGCTTAGACAGGATGAGAGCACTAGACTTAAGGTAGCAAACAGGGTAGGGGATCTCATGGTAACCGTGTGGGGTAATGATTTATTATGCACCTTCACCTTAGGGCTTTAAATTTGGGTAACAAGGATTAGTGTGATAGCTCTATACCTAATGTTTTCTCAAATGATCAAAGTTGCTTCTGTTCAATTCAACCATGCTCCTGGAGATAAAGGTGCTAACTTAAATACGATAAAAGCATTTTGCGAGCAGGCTTCTATGGAGAAAGTTGATATTCTGGTGTTTCCTGAAATGTGTATTACCGGCTATTGGCACCTACGGGATTTTGGAAGAACGCAGCTTGAAGCCCTCGCGGAGGCGGTCCCCGAGGGGCCATCGACTCAGGCCCTAATTGGACTGGCTCAGCAACATCGATTTATGGTGGGTGCAGGTCTCATTGAAATGTCCAAGGATGGGAAATTATATAATTCCTACGTGGTCGCTGAACCGAATGGTCAGGTTCACTGCCATCGAAAGCTTCACTGTTTCATTAATGAAAATATGTCGAGTGGTGATCGATACACTGTTTTTGAGACTAAACGGGGTTACAAAATCGGGATACTCATTTGTTATGACAATAACCTGATTGAGAATGTCCGCATGACCGCCTTGAAGGGTGCGGATATTCTTTTGGCACCGCACCAAACTGGAGGCTGTAATTCAGGAAGTCCGCACGGAATGAAACGGATTGATACCAAGCTATGGAAGAACCGGGACCGTAATCCTGAAGCGATCGAAGAAGCATTCAAAGGTCCCAATGGAAGAGAGTGGTTGATGCGGTGGTTGCCTTCGCGAG
>CALGUT010000754.1 GCA_937920335.1 uncultured Opitutales bacterium | reverse complement strand
AAGAGTCGGAACATAGGCTACAATCATTACAAAATCTCGTTTCGAAGTCTCGTCTAAAATCGCCTCTTTTTATGAGAAGTTGGCTAATAAGTATCCTGCCTGCGACCGAATGAAGAAAGAACGCACAATAAAAGACATCTTATTTGCGCAATCATAATCAGATTGATAAAAACTGACGTTTGCGAATAGCATTTATTAGGCATATGACTAAAATCAACATCTCGGTTATCCTTCTACTCTCCCTGTGGTTCCAGGGCTGCACCGATAAGGACACATGGTATCGAGGAAATACGCATACTCACACTGAGCTTTGCGGACATGCGGACTCCAGCCCCGAGTTTGTCACGAAGAAATATCACGACCTGGGCTACCACTTTCTCATCTTGAGCGAGCACAACAAATTTATTGATCCAGCGACCGTTGCTATGCCGGCGAACAAACGAAGCGATTTTATTCTGATACCTGGACAAGAAATTACGGGCGACCAGAGCATTCATACGACTGCCATGAATATTGATGGGCTTATCGCCTGGGAGGATGAAGGCGTACCCGCTGACGTCGTTATAGAAAACCACATCAAACGGACCCAAGCGGCCGGAGGACAGGCAATTCTCAATCACCCACACGGCGGATCCAATCTGAAGGCTACCGACATTCTACCAGCCATCAACGTCCGCATGATGGAGGTATACAATGCGAGTACCCGACGGAACAATATCTACAAACGAAAAGGCATGGGCTTCCCTAGAACTGCAGAGCCACTCTGGGATGAACTGCTTACGCAGGGAATGTTCATCTATGGGGTCGGTTCTGATGATGCCCACATTCTCCAAACGATCGGACCCAATCAGTCGAACGCCGGCCTCGGTTGGGTAATGGTTCGCGCCAAGAAACTGACTGCAGATGCGATAACGGAAGCGATGCGAATTGGCGATTTTTACGCCAGTAATGGGGTCTATTTTAAAACCTATGAGAAAAACTCCAAGAGCTATACTATCGAAGTCGATGAGGAGAAAACACAGATTATGCTAGCCACCCTACCTGATTGGAGTGGTTTAAAAACGGACGATGAAGCGGAAGGTTACCGCATCGATTTTTTCGGACCCAACGGTGATGTATTGAAATCTGAACAAGGATCAAAAAGCACCTATGAGATCGACGGTTCAGATGCTTACGTTCGCGCCCGAGTCACGCATACAAGAAAGAGCCGGGATGCAGGCTTCGAAGAACACTATGCCTGGGGTCAACCCGTGTTTACCGATTGAGGTAAGATGAGTGAACCACAACTGTTTAGGCAGGCATTGTATTTGATTGAACAGATTAACTGGATACAACAAGGTCGAGACTTAAGTCCTTATAGAATCAAACCACAAGCACCACCATAACTCTCCGCTTCCGACTCTTTGGAAAGCACTCGTGGCAATTAATTTACTGTGCCGATTCCACGGACACAATCCTAACTCAATTATCGAGTAGCGTTAGTAATA
>CALGUT010000753.1 GCA_937920335.1 uncultured Opitutales bacterium | reverse complement strand
GATGATCAGGGAGACCGCCCCGGCGAATTTCAATACTGGGTTGAACGACTACCTCTGGATAAAACCCTGGAGTTTCCTCAGGGACATACGCCACTGAAGTACAATGCCGAGAAAGGTATTCTTGGAGTCACTACGGGTATCGGCACCCAATTCTCTACAGCGACGATCATGGGGCTGGGTATGGACCCACGGTTCGACTTCACGGATACCTACTGGCTCGTAGCTGGCATTGCAGGCGGCGACCCCGAAGACACATCTCCAGCAGACGCCGTGTGGACCGACTGGGCAATCGACGGAGACATCGGTCACGAAATCGATCCACGGGAAGCACCCGACGACTGGCCGACCGGCTACATTCCCTTCCGCATGAAGGCCCCCTATCAACTCCCGATACCCGATGCCGACCAACACTGGGGCGTTCGCTACCAGTTGAATACCAGTTTATTACACTGGGCCTACGAACTCACCAAGGATATAGAATTGGTGACGGATGAAGGTGCCGAAAATCTGAGACTAAAATTCAGCGATTTCGACGGAGCGCAACACCCTCCACGTGTGCAAATCGGTTCACACTTGGCAGCAGCCACCTACTGGCATGGCGCACTCATGAACGACTGGGCCAATGGATGGGTCAACTACTGGACAGAAGGAGATGGCGATTTCTATACCTCTGCCATGGAAGATACAGGAACGATGCAAGCCATCACCCGGTTGGATAATGCCGGTAGGGCAGACATCAATCGTGTTATGGTCTTACGAGGCGTGACCAACTATACCCGTCCGATTGATAGCGTTACTGCAGCCCAAAGTCTCGAAGGAGAAACGGTCGGACATTACTCCGCCTATATTCCGACCCTGGAAAACGTTTACCGCACTGGAAATCCCGTGGTTGAAGAACTCATAAACAACTGGGACACTTACAAGGATACCATTCCATCTGCTCGATAAAGTTTCTGTCGTACAATTTTAAGCCGTCCTGCTTTCCATGGATAAGTCTCAAATACTAAAGCACCTGAATACCGCGAATGAAGTAGCCCTCGAAACGATGGCACACGGACATATGCCGTTCGGGGCCGTCCTCGTGGCTCCCGACAATGAGACCGTTCTCATGCGTCAGGGGAATATTGATACCGTCCGACACGCTGAAAACGAACTGGCGCGCAGGGCCTCTGCTATTTACTCGGAGTCCTACCTGTGGGACTGCACCTTGGTAACGACCATCGAACCCTGCGCGATGTGCGCGGGAACCCAATACTGGGCTAACATAGGACGATTGGTCTACGGTGTTTCGGAAGAAGACCTCAAAGCCATGACCGGCAATCATCCAGACAACCCGACCATGACACTCTCGTCCCGCGTCGTGCTGGATGCCGGGCAAAAGTCATTCCATATTCACGGACCCTTCGAGGAGGTCCGGGAAACCATTTTGGAACCTCACAAAAGCTGTTGGTAGAAGATTATTTACCCGAGCGGTAACTCTTCTTTCTCGTGCTCGAGATCCCCTTCGGAGGTCCACTTTCCGGTGATCCAATAAACTACCAGATACACGATTGGTGTATCAATGACGGCAACCACCAACTTTAACAGATAAGTTCCCAAGATGAGCTTGGGTAGAACGTCGTTAGGAATAACCCCATAGAAGGCCACCGTGTAAAAGATACTGGTGTCCATGAGCTGAGAACCGAGCGTCGATACGTTGTTGCGCAACCACAGGTAACGAGGACCC
>CALGUT010000752.1 GCA_937920335.1 uncultured Opitutales bacterium | reverse complement strand
CGTAATTCTCTACTGGAAACGTCTAATGACCATCTTGATGGGACTTTTGGGTAAAGATCCCAACGGTTTAATGCTACTCAGAAACCTCATCGTCGCTTTTATCCCAGCTGCAATAATCGGTATCTTGTTGGAGGACTATATTGACAAATTCTTATTTGGTAATGGCCCGGTTATTTTTGCCCTACTAATAGGCGGAATCGCTATCCTTTTTGTCGATCGCTGGCATCGCAGACAAAACACCAAGGACTCCGGCCCAGACCTACACCAACTATCGATCAAGCAGTGTCTCTTCATAGGGGGTATGCAGTGCGTCGCAATGTGGCCCGGCACGAGCCGTTCGATGATGACAATTATCGGAGGCTACCTAGTAAAGCTTTCACCAACAAAGGCCGCCGAATTCAGCTTTTTACTCGGACTAGTGACTCTGTCCGCTGCGTCCATATATAAGGGTTATAAAGTTGGAATCCCACTCGTCGAGGCCTACGGTTGGGCAATGCCGATCTTCGGATGCTTGGTAGCGGCAGTTTCAGCAGCAGTCGCAGTAAAATGGATGGTTAGCTACCTCGGAAAGCATGGATTAGCCCTTTTTGGCTACTATCGAATTGTGTTATCCGTCGTCCTCGCGATCGTTTTCTACATCTAGTGGATCAGAGAATTATCCAAAGCGTACTTGACCCACTGAAAACCGACCCCTATTTACAAGCGTTTCCCAAAATACAGGGACCCTAGAAAAGACTTTAAATTCCGTTCACCATGGCTAATCCAAAACGCAAACATTCCAAACAACGCAGTCGACTCCGTCGTGGAGCTAATCGCTTCAGAGCACCTGAATTATCAAAGGATTCTACCGATGATACTCTTTACCGCCCACACCGCGTAAATCCTGCCAACGGAATGTATCGCGGACGCCAAGTCCTCGATATCGACGTATAATCCGGGAGAGCCTGTCCCCACTTTCAGCTCCCGTATGGCAGACGAGACAGGTTCAAACAAAGGATCAATAGCCGTAGATGTTATGGGCTCAGACTTGGGCCCCGGCGAGATTATTGCTGGCATTGGGCTTGCACTGAAGAGCCTTAAATATCTTCCAGAACAGTTCGTTTTGGTCGGAGACGAGTTAGAGATACGAAAACACCTCGAAACCGAGGGCCTCACAGGGAATCCGAAGATACGGGTTCATCACGCTTCTCAAGTCATCCAAATGGATGAGAAGCCGCTTAAGTCACTCAAAGCCAAAAAGGACTCATCTATGGTCCGCGCAATAGAGTTGGTAAAAGACGGAGAGGCCCAGGTCGTTCTTAGCTGTGGTAATACCGGTAGCTTGATGGCCGGCGGAACGCTGAAACTAAGAACTATTCCAGGAATTTCGCGCCCTGCTCTCGGAGTCATCATTCCCAATCAGACTAAACACTGGGTGCTCATCGACGCTGGAGCCAACCCCAACCCATCACCGGAAAACATGGTGGGGAACGCAATTTTAGGCAAGAATTACTGCAAAGTAGCGCTGGGCATTGAGAACCCAAGAATAGGTCTCATATCCATCGGAACGGAAGAAGGCAAAGGCACTGAATTCATAAACGAAACTCATCAGCTATTGAAAAGGCTCGGTCCACTGATCGATTACAAGGGACCGATTGAAGGGTTTCAATTATTTAACGATACCGTCGATGTGGCCGTCTGCGATGGCTTCGTTGGCAATGTTCTTCTAAAATCATGCGAAGGATTATTCGCCACCATCACCGGATTCTTAAAGAAAGAGCTCACCGCGAACCCGGTCCGTAAAATGGGCGCATTGATGAGTAAAGGTGCGTTTCAGGCTATGAAAAAACAGTTGAGCCCTGAACGTTACAGCGGCGCTCCCCTACTCGGTTTAAACGGAGATGTATTGAAGGCACACGGGTCAAGTAACCGCTATGCGATCGAAGGAGCTTTGGGCATAGCGACTCAATTTATAAGGAAAGACATCGACCACCTGATACGAGCCGATGTTTCAAGAAGTGTGACTCTGTTAAATGAGTCAAATGACGCCTAAAATAGGCCTAGACAGCTCTTGACCGAATCTATCTAGTTTTCACCTTATGTCGCGCACAGCCCCGGGGGTTATTATCGCAGGAACAGGTTCCTACACTCCATCCAGAATCGTCACAAACGAAGAACTGTCTACTAGCGTAGAGACATCAGACGAGTGGATAAGCTCCCGAACAGGTATACGCGAGAGACGCCTCGCTGATGATGGCGAAGTCACATCAACCATGGGAGCCAAAGCAGGTAAGGCCGCCATGGAATCGGCAAACCTTAAGCCAGAACAAATAGACCTAATTGTAGTTGCGACGCTGAGCCCCGATATGACCTTCCCTTCCACTGCATCTCTGATTCAGCACCAGTTGGGACTCCGTATGGTTACCAGCTTCGATATTTCAGCCGCCTGCTCAGGATTTATTTATGCCCTCGAAGTTGTATCGAACATGATGCGCAGCGGAGCCTATCACCATGCACTTGTGATCGGTTCAGAAAAAATTTCGCCGATTCTCGACTGGAGCGATCGGGGAACCTGCGTGTTGTTTGGTGATGGCGCCGGAGCTGTCGTATTAACTAAGACTGAAGATATAACATGCGGGGTTATCGACTCTTATACCGGAAACGACGGCTCCAGACCAGAGTTACTTTGCCTCCCAGGAGGTGGCAGCGCTATTCCTACTAGCATGGAATCCTTGGCGCACCGCGAGCATTACCTGAAGATGAACGGACGGGAAATTTTCAAGATAGCTGTCCGATGGATGGAACAATCAGCGATCATCATGCTCGAAAGACATGGACTGAGTCCAGAAGACATCAGTCTGATCATACCGCACCAAGCCAACCTCCGAATTATCGACGCACTAGCCCGCTCTATCAAAATTCCACGTGAAAAGTTTTTTGTGAATCTCGACCGCTACGGTAATACCTCCGCCGCCTCAATTCCGATTGCACTTCATGAAGCCCGGCAAAAAGATTGCATTCAGTCAGGCGATTATGTGCTACTAGTTGCCTTTGGAGCTGGATTAACCTGGGGCTCAACACTTATTAAATGGCATTGATTATGCGAAAATTGAAATGGATTTTTTTGGCTGGAATGATGGCCGTCTTTCAAGCGAACTTAAAAGCTGAACTTGAATGGAATCCAGCGACAGGCTGGCAGTTCGTAGGCGACTCAACAACCGCGTTTATTGGGGATCCAGACGAATTCGAATTACTTAGGAACATGATGAATACAGCGCGCGAAGCCCACGAGCGCGGTAAACACAAAAAAGCTATAAAGATGTACCGCCGTGTTTGGGACCGCTATCCGGGCTCTATTTTTGCCCCTGAAGCACTTTACCAAACTGCGCTCGTTGAATATGATCGCAACTCGTTCCGCCGCGGATTTAACGCGCTCACCACCATCATCCTCGGTTATCCCGACTACGAAAAATACAATACCGTGGTGCGCCTTCAATTCAGTATTGCGACCGATCTCTACGATGGAAAACGGGCGAAATACTTCTGGGGATTGCTACCGGGATTCAAAGGATATGATCGAGCAATCATCATGT
>CALGUT010000751.1 GCA_937920335.1 uncultured Opitutales bacterium | reverse complement strand
CATCTTCAGGAGGCATCGGACCTCGTATTCAATTACGTAATCGATCTTGTAGAATACTGCCAACAGGAGCGCATCGCCAGAGACGGGCACCCCCTGGCCCTGGCACTCAACTATTGGACGTCCATTCACGGACTATCGATGCTTTTGATCGACAATGGAATCTCGCAGGAAATCACCCAAAACCAGAGCGATGAAACACTCGCGCGAAACACTCTCGATAATGTGCTCCAAGGGTGGCGAGGGTTTCTAACCGCCTAACTACTTAATTAAACACTCCATGTAGGACTCGCAACTCCCCTTGTATAAATCCGCCAATAATTACGTCAATTTCCGCTATGATTATGGATCCCAGATATACCTCGGACGATTCAACTCTCAACCGTCATAATCATGTTCCCCTGCTACACACCTGAACCACCTTACTACGCCGTAATCTTCCCATCCACACGCAGTGGCCAAGATCCCGAATATCAAGTGATGGCTGCAAAGATGGAATCTTTGGCTGCGTTACAACCCGGGTTTCTGGGGATAGAATCCGTGAGAAATGAATCGGGAGATGGCCTCACCGTCTCCTACTGGGAGACAGAAGATGCGATTCACAGCTGGCAGAAGCATCCCGAACACAAGAAAGCTCAAGCCGCCGGTATAGCCCTGTGGTATGACGACTATAGCATTCGCATCGCGAAGGTTGAAAGGGCCTATAAAAAACGAGGCAGCATCGCCGAATCCGCCTCTTAATCCTTCTTCTTTTTACCTCGAAACTGCATGTAGAATCCTCCGATCGAAAGCCCGAGCACACTGATCCAAAAATAAACGGGGCGCTCGAAAACGTCGTGCAACGAAGCTCCACCGTATTTGTCGAGAACCTGCTTCCACGGAAACAGGAATGGAGAGAGTTTCAGCAAAAAGAAAACACTCTGGACCGCATGCCACGCTCCAACGGCCGCCGTTGCAGCCTTCATACTCCATTTCTCAAGCTTTAACGCCATGAACCCACCGACTAATATCGCCACAACCAAAGCGCCGATGGCCGCGATATCTTGCAGCGACTGCAATAATGGCAGGAGAATCACAGCCGTCCCGTAGGCACCGAGAACAAACACTCCGGCTTTATAGAAGAAGTTCATCAGAACCCCCAGTGAGAGCCCTAAAACACCTGCAACGACCCACACGACTTTCGGACTATCAGCGAACAATAACGGCGCATAGAGCAAGCCGGCATATGCACCGCTCACAAAGCCCAACATGAAGATTACCACTTTAAGGATTTTGTAACCATGCAGGCAGGTCAAAAGCCCAAACGCCAGCACCACTATACCAGGTGCCCACCAAGGTAGCGCATCTAATGGAAGATTTGGAGATTCAGGATTCATCAGAATTAATGGGCCTACAGAAATTACGGTAACCTGACAAGTTTTAGAGTCTCCGGAATTTATACTCGCCCTTTTCATGCCGATCCTTTGCATTTTGACCCGCAGAATATTGTCACCTGACGATCGAGTCAGAAAGCTAACAGAGCAGAAGTACCCATGAATAAAGAAGTTCTATCAGAAGCAGCCACTATCGCCCGCGGACTGGCCATTGACGCCATTGCCGCGTGTAATTCAGGACACCTCGGTCTACCATTGGGAGCCGCAGAAGTGGGCGCTGTCCTTTTCGGAGATGTCCTCTCCATGAATCCCAGAAACCCAGACTGGATAAACCGAGATCGTTTCGTTCTTTCAGCCGGACACGGCAGTATGTTCCTTTACGCTTGGTTACATCTCTCTGGCTATGATTTAAGTCTCGATGACTTAAAGAATTTTCGCGTCCTTCACAGCAAGACTCCGGGCCACCCGGAGTTTGGTGAAACGCCAGGCGTTGAGTGCACGACAGGTCCTCTAGGTCAAGGGATCGGAAATTCTGTCGGCATGGCCGTCGCGGCAAAGATGACCGCCGACAAGTTCAACACCAACACTCATACAATCATAGATCACCATATTTTCTGTCTAGCAGGGGATGGGTGCTTCCAAGAAGGCGTCGCCGCAGAAGC
Source organism: uncultured Opitutales bacterium (assembly GCA_937920335.1). Classification (GTDB taxonomy): domain Bacteria; phylum Verrucomicrobiota; class Verrucomicrobiia; order Opitutales; family UBA2995; genus UBA2995. The sequence goes on along the minus strand of CALGUT010000751.1, from coordinate 2,873 downwards.
CAGTGCCTTTGCCGCACACTTTGGCTTGGATAATCTAATTCTTATCTACGATTCAAACGACGTTACGCTCGATGCCGCTGCAGACGCTACGCAAAGCGAAGATACCGCTATGCGATACGAAGCTTACGGCTGGGACGTTGTGACCGTAGACGGACATGATCTGGAAGCCCTCAAGTCTGCTTTGGATCAAGCGAAGACCCAAAACAACGGAAAACCAAAACTGGTCATAGCCCGAACACTTATCGGCAAAGGAATCAAAGAAGTAGCCGGCACCGCGGCCGCTCACGGTGAAGGTGGAGTTAAGTTCGCAGCCGAATCCCGTGCAGCACTCGGACTTCCTGAAGAAACGTTCTACGTTTCCGATTCAGTGAAATCTTACTTCGCGGAACGCAAACAGACTCACGCAGAGAGCTACAACGCCTGGCTGGAAACCTACACTGCCTGGAAATCCAGCAATACTGACCTCGCCGCACTACTCGAAGGAACTGCTGCACCTGCTGACGTGGATGCCCTCTTTGAGGCGATCCCTGAAGCCGATCCTGAGAAAGGCCCCGCCACACGAGTTTCTGGAGGTGACGTGATTAACGCACTCGCTAAAGCACAGCCGTTACTAATAACCGGTAGCGCTGATCTCTTCGGGTCGACCAAAAATTACATTAAAGACGTCGGAGATTTCACCCGCGATAATCATTCAGGCCGCAACATTCGGTTTGGCATTCGCGAACACGCCATGGGAGCCATCGTAAACGGTATTGCCTACCACGGAGTATTTACAGCTTCCGGCGCAACCTTCGCAACCTTTGCGGACTACATGCGCCCTGCCCTACGCCTCGCTGCCCTTTCAAAACTGAAGAATTTCCAAATCTTCACGCATGACTCGGTGGCCGTTGGTCAGGATGGACCCACTCACCAACCCGTCGAAGTCGTAAGTGCCGTTCGCCTGATTCCAGGAATGGACGTTATTCGCCCCGCAGATTCAGAAGAAACAGCCGGCGCGTTTGTCGCAGCCCTCGAACGCCAGGATGGACCTACCTCACTGATCCTTTCCCGCCAAAATGTTCCAACCTTGAACAGTATTCCAGTAAACCTACGTCGCCAGGGAGTTTTAAAAGGCGCCTACGTAGCGCGCAAGGAAGTCGGCGACTTACAGATCATTCTCTTGAGCAATGGTAGCGAGCTTCAACACGCTCTGACAGCCGCTGAGGAGCTAGGTATCGGAACCCGTGTCGTTTCTATTCCCTGTTTTGAACGATTCGAACGCCAGAGCGCCGAATACCAGGAATCCATTATCCCATCTGCCTGCAGAAAACGAGTCGCGATTGAAGCCGGTGTAAGCGATCCGTGGTATAAATATGTTGGACTGGATGGCAAAGTGATTGGCATCGACCGTTTTGGCCTATCAGCAGATGGCGGGCTGGTACTGCGAGAGTTGGGCATAACCGCTGAAGCCGTTGTAGCCGCCGCTCAATCGTTGTAAGTTCTAGCAAATTTAAATAGAAACCCGGCCTTTACAGGTCGGGTTTATTTATATCAGGAATTAACCAAATGAAAACCGGATCGATAACCCTTTTGGTGCTGTGCATCCTTGCGCTCAACGCGGTTGCCAATTATCTCCCGATCGGGACGATCCAGGGATCCGGACACACATCGAGCTACGTGGGTTCGAACGTCACGACTGATGGTATCGTCACGCGCGTATATCGCGATGGGTTCATCATTCAGTCCAAGACTCCAGATGCATCTCAAGATACATCTGACGCCATTTATGTTTATCAAAAAGATAACCAGGTCCAAACAGGAAACGAGCTGCGAGTAACGGGTAAGATTGAGGAGTACGTTCCGGGTGGAAATGACAGCCACAACCTGAGCTTAACCCAAATAAGGGCCGACGAGATCAAGCTGTTAAGCCGAAGGTCAGACCCACCCAGGCCTGTAGTGCTGAACTATCTCCTTCCCGATTTTCCGAAGATCATCAAACAACCGGGGTCACCATTTAATAGTAAGCTCAACGCACTGGATTTTTTCGAAAGCCTTGAACACATGCGAGTTGTCATCCTCGACTCCGTTATCGTAGGACCGAAAACGAAGTATGGCGAAATCGCCGTCGCCGTGCCTCAAGCGAAACCGCTACCTGCATCCAGCAGTGGCGGGGTCGTGAAAACCGATTACGCATCTGCACCCCCAAAGCTTCTCATCAATCTGGATCGCGAGAACGCATATACCTACAACACAGGCGATCGCCTCAAAAACCCTATCCATGGCACCCTAACCTATTCCTAAGGAAACTACAAAGTAGATAGTAGCAAACCGATTCCAGCACCCGCATCCAACTGGATTCCTCGCGTTGCTCAGCTACCGGATATCCCGGAAGCGTCCACCAGCTTCGCCACCTTCAATGTAGAAAATCTCTATCTCGAACTTCCAGACGAAAAATTTGAGCAACTCGCAGATATTATTATCCAGACCCTCCAGTCACCCGACATCCTTGCCCTCCAGGAAATTCACGATAACTCGGGACCCGAAAACGATGGCAGCGTTGATGCCGATCAAGTCTTGGCAAAACTGGTCCTCTTTATCACCAACGCAGGAGGGCCACGTTACAACTACCATCAAATAAATCCTGAGAATAACGCCGATGGAGGATGGCCCGGCGCAAACATCAGAAACGCTTATTTGTATCAGAAAGATAAGGTAAGCTTGGGGAAAAGTTATCGATTCACCGATCCTGCATTCGCCATCAATGATAAAGCTGACTTTAGCGGGACTCGAAAACCTCTGGTTGCTTTTTTCAAGACCCACAAAGAGTCCCTCATATTCATAAACTGCCATCTCCGCAGCAAAGGCGGAGACTCTCCCCCCTTCGGCGCTCTAAT
>CALGUT010000750.1 GCA_937920335.1 uncultured Opitutales bacterium | reverse complement strand
GGTTCTCGAAACCCACCAACCTTACCACTACATCCGCACACCGGATAAACAAGAAGGCTGGGTAAAAGATGTAACCGTAGGGAAAGTGTGGCCCAACGGGTGATCCTCGCGATTGCGCCTTTCAGATTTGACTACTGAAAACCGTTTTAAGGGTTTTCAAATCAAGACCAGCCATTTAGGTTTCAACCGTGTCTTCTTACCGAGATCGTTTTTACTCTTTAGACGGATCCAAACGCAAAAAATCACTCTTCGGTAGTTTGCGATTGGTCTTTGTCGTCCTAGTGGGAATTGGACTCGCCATCGTCTTTGCGATGCCCCGACTTGATTTAGGCGGCGTCATGAGCTCCGCATTCTCAAAGAAGAACCACGGTGTTATTCTAAACTTCTTTGAAATGTCAGATACCCGGATCGTCGAGGTTTTAGGAGAGCCTCACAAAACGACGCCTCATTCGGATAACGATCAGTTGTATTATTGGCGGTTCGATCCGGTAACAGTGGAGTTCCACATTCACGACGGTGAGATCGCCAGAATCGCCTACGCGACGTCCAAGGGGATTATACGCGACCATATTGAAGAACGCTCGCTCAAGATCTACGGCATAGAAGAAGACTGGTATCAGGGCCTGCGAGATATCGACGGCGAAGCCAAGCTTGTCTACGAAAACAAACAGAGTCGACGCACCATTGTTAAATACGAAGAGTCAGTGATGGTTTACCCATACCTGTTTCCTGAAGCCTGAAACCAAACAACTTACGATTCACTAAGTAATAGCGGAAAACGGTTTCTTGGTATGCAAGTTGTACTCACGCATCGCATGGTTCCACCATTCATTGAGTTGATAAGAAGGAAGCAACCAAAGCTGGTGATGTAGAAAACTCACTGACTTCGCATCGCGAAGGAGCGTTAATTGCTCTTTCGGATTTAACTGGCCCGGTCCATCCCTAAGGATTTTCTGGCACAGGGTATCAAACACTAAACGATCCTGCTTACTACCATCTTTCTTATGACGCAGAAGCGACACATGCACCCCATTCAAGTAAGGGTCTATTAACACCGTAGTCAGACCCAACTCCGAATCAAACATCTCCGATAAACGAGCAGACACCTTTGAAGCCGCCATCCCATCCTGCAAAACTTGTAGCTCATACGGTCGTTCCCATTCGTCCGGCGTCGTCAACAATCCCAGCTTGGCAAAGAAGTCTCCCACGCTTTTGCGACTGCTAACGACCGCGAGTGGCACCGAAAAGATAAGACCCAGCAGAAGCGGACTCATCCAATAGAAATAGGCAGGCGCTATCCACCACGCTAAGACCGATACAATCCCTCCGATGATAGTATGAGGTAGTAAGATACCAATCGTAGACCACCAGGATAGACCATCACCTGCTTCTCGATTCTGTGCTCCCCACCCCACACCTTTTCCAAGAAATGCGGTTATAACAAATTTAGCGTGAAAAAGCATCAGGATAGGTGCCTGAAACACGGAGAATAACGTTTCAACACAAGCACTCACAACCAATCTGAATCGGCCTCCGAATAGTCGAGAGAGTTCCTTGCTAAACAACACATTCGCAACACTCAACACCTTCGGAGTGAATAACAAAATCAGGGTGAAACCAAACAAGGCCATCGATTCGGAGATCAGGTCCGAACTCCAGAATTGAGCGAACCCAGTTGTTGGAATCGCCGACAGGCCGCTGTTATGGAAATCGTAACTCAGTAAGAACGAGACGATCAAAAACGACATCCACAATAAAGAGCCCACATAGGAAAGGATCCCAAGTGTCAGGTGCAAGCGATTCACAGGAAACAGCCCTCGCGCAAATAACAGCCAGCTGTGCTGAAGATTCCCTTGGCACCACCTTCTATCCCGCTTGGCGAACTCAACAATATTCGGAGGACCTTCCTCCCAACTTCCCGGCAAGTCGTAGGCCATCCATACCTGCAACCCTGCCCGCCGCATGAGTGCAGCCTCGACATAATCATGGCTTAATATTTTTCCACCAAAGGGTTCCTTACCCGGTAAATCCGGCAACGAACAGTGCTCGATAAATGGCTTCAAGCGGATAATCGCATTGTGTCCCCAATAGTTGCTTTCTGCCATCTGCCAATAGTTGAGGCCAATCGTAAATAAGCGCCCATACAAACGGTTCGCAAACTGATGAATACGACCAAAGAACGTCTCGCCACCCATGAGCTGAGGAGCCGTTTGTATAATACCGACTTCCAGATTCAGCTCCATAAGTTGGACTAGTTTTACCAGTGTCTCGCCTGCCATGACACTATCCGCATCCAGAGTGACCATGTACCGATAGG
>CALGUT010000749.1 GCA_937920335.1 uncultured Opitutales bacterium | reverse complement strand
TTCTCACGGGGTTAATCGCTTACATGCTATTTATCTATCTGAGACGGTTTCAATTTAAGACTATATTCATATTGCCTTATTTCTTGTGGCTATTGATCGCGACTTCCCTCAACGCCTACATTCTTTATATGAATTAAGCATGGGTAGAATCTCATTGAAGCCCGGAAGTTGGTGGTGAATTGAACTGTTGAAATGTAGGCCAGTCACTCGGAGTTATGAAATAGGGGATGGGTTGATCATCGATACGGAGCATGAGGCAGCGGTTGATGGGGGTATTGGGTGTCCAGGGATCGAGCGAGAGGTCTTTGAGGAGCGTTAGTGGAACAGGCCATAAATGTTTCGGTATGATTTGGAAGTGGGTGTCCCTTGGAAAATGGTCAGCGCATTCTTCGACGTTTAACCAGTAACCACGTCGGCAGTCCGGGTTGATGAATTCTGTCTCGGTCTGTCTGGTGGCGAGGAAGTGGTCGAAGAGACACCCATATATGAGCTGTTTGGGGACTATGGACAGGTTTTGATATTCCTCTGGAAGAGCGGTGGGATGCTGTTGAGTAAGCTTGAGCTGGTGGTTGCACAAGTGTTTGAGCTTTTTGAAAAAATTGTCCCGGGCATCAGGGCCGGGTAGTGTGAGTCCATCCTTCGCTTCAACTGCGAGATAAAACTTGGTGGCCAATTCAAGGTGGATGAGATGCCCCGTTTCCAGATCACGTATGAGGAAGTCGAGCTCGCCGACTGTGGTATGAATATCGGTTTGAATCTGAAGGTTTTTGGCGAGTAACTCGTAGTCCGTTGATGAGTCTAGCAAGGCGGCGAAAGCGTCTTCGCAGAGGTGACCGAGTTTTTGGTTGGGGTTCAGTTCGGTAGCAGGATCAGGAAGGCTCAGCTTGCGAAAAGGAAACGTAGCGGCTTCGGGAAGGTCGGTTGCGAGAAGTGGGCCTTCCAAGAAACTTTGGAGCAATACCTGGGATGCGGAAGTCATTTCTTTAAGAAGCAGACTGCGTTTTCGGTGTGTGTAATAACCAACGAATACGTTTTCCTAATTCTTATTCGTGAAATCCTTGGAGTAGCATCCATTCGAGGAAACGTTCACGCCATGCAGAAATAGGAAGTCCGCGTTGCCGAATGCCATAGCCGTGTCCGCCTTGTGAATACACATGAAGTTCGGCTGAAACGTCGGCCTGGAGGAGCGCCAGGTAAAATCGAACGCTGCTCTGTGATGACAGGCTGTCGTCGTGTGCGTGAACCAGGAAGGTGGGAGGGGTTACTGACGAGACGTGCTTCAAAGGAGAGAATTGATCGATTAGATTCGAGGTGGAATCGGGCCCAAACATCCGCTGCTTGAATCCTTCATTGGTCGCCAAGCGTTGATCGAGTTCGATCAATGGGTAAATAGGGGCTATGAAATCTGGCTTTGAACTCACGCGCTCTACCGGATCGGTCGCACGTGCGTCTCCTTCGTCGTAAAACGTACCGGCTGCTGCAGTTAGATAGCCTCCCGCAGAAAATCCCATGACGCCTACGTTGGTTGGGGCGAGGTTCCAAGCTTCAGCATTCTGCCTTACTAATCGTATCGCGCGAAAGGAGTCGGGTAAGCAGGCATTGTAGACGTGGAAGTTGCTTGCTTCATGAACGACTCGGTATTTTACGACAATCCCGGCGATACCGTGTTGGTTGAACCAGCGTGCGATGTCGTGACCTTCCTTGTCGATGGCGAGATGCCCAAAACCTCCTCCAGGAAGTATAACGATTGAAGTTCGCTGCTTGTTTGGTTTCTGAGGAAGGTAAACCGTGATCGTGGGTGTAGAAATATTTTTTACTGACCGATCCAATTTGACATCGGCTCCTTCCTCAATCGGACGCTCGGTCCAGATTTCTTCCAGTTGAATGGTGTTCCCTCCGGGTAATCCATCCGCCCAGAGCGCAATTTCGAGCGGTGGTTTGGCAGCCAGTGCAATTAGACTGAAGAAAAGGTAGGTGAGGGTAGCGGGTATCCCATTGATAATTTTCACAGGGCGAAGTTTTTATGAACCGATGTCTTGAGGCAACTACGCTTTGTAAAACAGCGGGATTTCGGTGTGTTTCATTTTGTAGTTTTCTAATGGCTTAAAACGAACGGGTTTTGACCTGCCGACTGTGGTCTACCCAGTAGCCCCAAGCTACGATGAGCCATTGCAAGTGACCGACCCAAGCAAGTATGGATTCGTTGGGTGGTGGTGGTCCGGTGAGATTTCCGGCATAAACGATGCAGAGAAAACCGATAAGACCCCAAAATCCAAAGCGTCCTTGTTTGTTTTTCGGGATGGTTGTTCGAATGTAAAGATAGATACCGCCGACAAAGAGCAGCCCTTCTATTATCAGCGTGCCAGTAAGTGAATTCCAAAGCCCGAATCCCATCAACGGAGCGTCCCCGGGGTAGAGAGGCAGATCGGGGCGGTGGACAATGAGGTCAAGGAACCAATGGCTGACGACGAGTAGTCCTACGAGAATAGCGCCTCGGGTATCAGATCGGAGGATCCGGTAGATAATGCCGAGAAGCAGTCCCCATCCCACAGTTGTAACTAAACTGTGGGAAATCGGGTAATGGGCAAAGTCAAGGGGCGTTACAGTTGTGTTACCTGGGTCGATGTGCACGCGCTCCACCCCGAGTTGCAGTAAGAATGGCCAAAGCAGATCAATAAATTGGGAAGCGATAAAGAGCGTGCCCAGAGAAACTTTGGGTTGAATGGCTTTCGCTCCGAGCCCGGCGGCAAAGTGTCCGATGAACATGTATGCTATTTGTAAGGAGCTGAATGGGGACGATCAACCCTGAATAAGATTTATTAGGAAAGATTGCGGGATTCCCTGAAGCGTCGGCGATCTGGTTGTTGGGAATGTGGTCTGCGAGGTTAGGGGCGCTATAGTCGGTAAAAACCCGTGCTTATAATGGGTGTGAGTATCCTAAGCAGGGTTGCTCCTTTCGAGCCAACTTAATATAATTAATAACCCCGGTTAAGCTTGGAGCGTTAGCATGATTTTAATCTAGGTCACTGTATTTAGTCCATCATAGGTACTCTAGGAGAGGTTTCACGATGAAAGTATTATTCCGCCGATTCACTAGTTTAGGTGTTGTTCTGTTTACCTTCTTTATCTTTAGCTCCCCTTCGGCAGTCGCGACGGATGTCTCGGGAACTATCAACTCTAATACCACATGGACGATGGCAGGGAGTCCATATAACTTGGTCGACTCGATTACCGTGGTTGCTGGTGTAACGCT
>CALGUT010000748.1 GCA_937920335.1 uncultured Opitutales bacterium | reverse complement strand
GTCTGCTCGAAATTGGTATCGAACCCTACATGGTTGCTCCGTCAATTACTGCGGTTTTGGGTCAGCGCCTCTGCGCTAAGTTGGATGACGATAATAAGGAAGCTTTTAGGCCGAATAAAGAAATGCTCACTGGCTTGTTCGATGATCTGAGCGATATCGACGATCTACTCCTTTATCGTCCAACAGCTAATGTGGTGGGCACGCCGAAGGCCTATAAAGGAAGAGTCGCAATTCATGAGTTGGTAACCGTTACTGACGAAATCCGGGCATTGATTTCTGAAAGATCCAGTGTTCAAGAGATTGCTCGGGCTGCAAAGCTAGTTGGTTACAAGACACTTCGCTATGATGCCTTAAAGAAAGCCTTATTGGGGCTTACTACTTTGGAAGAAGTGGAGCGTAATACTTCTCAGGAATGGGTCTGTTAGAGGCTTCGGTTTTTCTCGCCCATTTCCTGTGCTTTAAGTGAAAGCTCAGCTGACATAAAGGCGTGTTCCTGTGTCATGGCATTTTCAGTGCGATTAAGGCAATCGAGTATCAGTTCGCCGAAGAACGGAAAGTGCTGTTCTCCATCGAATTTGATTTCCCGTTCCTCGTGGTTGTTTACCAAAAACACAGAAGGAGAGTTGTCGGGTCTGCCGACATCCAGATATTTCCTGACTTCTAAATAACCTTCGGTGCCCAGAGCGAACAGGCGGCCATCTCCCCAGGCACGGGCGGCATTTGGGGTAAACCAGTCGATCCTGCAGTAGCAGGAAACGCCATTGCTGAGCGTAAGCGAGGTTTCTCCGAAATCGTCGAGGTCAGGTTTATCAGAGTTATTAAAGTTTTCTACGCGCGAAAAGTTAATCGTAGCATCTGTCGTATCACCGTAGTGAAGAAATTGCTCAAATTGGTGACTTCCGATATCAGTCAGGATACCCCCGTAGCGAGATTTATCGAAAAACCATTCCGGCCGACTCTCTTTGCTTAGGCGGTGAGGGGCTGTAACGATTACTTGTAGTAGTTTTCCGATGGCTCCCATGCGGACGAGTTCTCCCGCATGGTATGTCGGGGCATTATGAAGTCTTTCACTGAAATAGACCATGTAACGTTGCCCCGTCTCTTTGGCTTTCGCTCGTGCGCTAGCAAGCTGGGACAAGGTGGTAAACGGACACTTATCCGTAAAGTAGTCTTTTCCTGCATCCATTACCTGAAGACCAATGTGGCAGCGTTCGTTTGGGATTGCGGCGGCGGCCACCATTTTAATTTCCGGGCTGTTGAGTATGGCCTCAAAGTTTTCAACGAGCTTGGCTTTAGGAAATTGTTTCTGAAAGTCCGCCGCTCTATTGGAATCAGTATCGTAGATATATTTCAGTTCGCCTCCTGCTTGTTGTAGCGCGGTCGCCATACCAAGAATATGCATGTGATCGAGGTAGGCTACTGCGAAAGGAAACTCGCCAGGTTGAACCACGGGTTTAAATTCTCCCCCTGGGTTGTAAGACATTCCGTCAGCTTGTTGGCTCATAATATTATAAATTTATAGGTTGTCCGTTGTTCTTTGCGCTTTCGTAAATTGCAGAGATGAGTGCGATTGCTTTCCTGGCCTCATGGCCATCCACGTAGGGTATTCGATTCTCTTCAATCGCCGACACGACGTCTTGAAAATTATACTGGTGACTATCCGGGGTGATCGCGGATGGATCGTTGGCTCCGATTGCCGCGACTTGTGGGTCTATCAGGTATTCTTCGAGGATGTTTTTGTCGTTCGGTTCCTCCTCGCGAAAACTCCATTGCCTAAACTTGTCATCCGAAAGGACCACCGATCCTTGATCACCATTGATGTAGACTTCGGCTGGATTCCCATTTTCAGACCAGCAGGCAGTTGAGCCTTCAATGATTCCTCGTGCTCCGCTTTCAAACTCGAGAGTAGCTACCGCAGTGTCTTCAACTTCTATACCTTTGTGGAGTGCGCGAGTGGTGCTCGCTGAGACTCGTTTAACCGGACCGGCAAGGTAGAGTAGGAGATCAATCGCATGGATGCCTTGGTTTTTCAGAGCGCCTCCACCGTCCCAACGCCAAGTTCCTTTCCAGTTGCTTGTTTTGTAGTAGTCAGGTTCGCGATACCAGCGAATAGAGGCTCCAGCCAGGGCGACATTCCCGAACCGCTTTTTATCGACCGCTGCTTTAAACGCCTGGCTTGCCGGATTAAAACGTCGGTTGAAAATCCCAGCTAGCGTTACGCCGGCTTGATCCGCCGCTTCTATCATTTGGTCCACGCGTTCGAGGGAAACCTCTAACGGTTTTTCACAGATGATATGCATCCCCGCGGATGCTGCATTTTGGGCAGGTTCTAAATGAGCTCCTGAGGGTGTAGCAATGGTCACAATCTCAATTCCACTCTCATTGAAAAACCGTTCTTCGTCCGAATAAGCTTTGCAGCCAAATTCTTCTGCCAGGGCGTCGGCTGACTCCTGCCGACGAGCAAAAACCGCAATGAGTTCAGAGCCCTCCATCGCTTGGATCGCTTGAGCATGAAATCGTGCGATCATACTTCCGCCGTAAATTCCGAATTTCATTTAACTAAGTTATGTATTTTTGGCTTAGAGTGGGATGACTATGCTAGTTATGAAGAATTCAGTCTAGACTAACACGTGTTGGGTTGAGTTGAATCACTCCTTCTGCTCAATTCAAGCGCGGAAAATCAGTTACCGCATAAATCGGAGCAAATCTCACCAACAACAAATTTAATTTCATTATGGAAAACGAAGTACGATTAGGAATCATTGGATTAGGAAATATGGGTCAGTTTTACGCCCGTGCTATTTTGGATGGTGAGGTCCCTGGATTGAAGCTGACTGCTGTATGCGATATGGACAAAGATCGCGTTTCGGCTTTTGAGGGTGTCCAGCCATTCACAGATACCGATGAACTTTTAAAATCTGGCGTCGTCGACGCGGTGCATATCGCAACTCCCCACTACTTTCATACCACCTTGGGTATCGCCGCTCTTGAGGCAGGCTTGCATGTGCTCGTTGACAAACCTGTGTCGGTTCACAAAGCCGACTGTGAACGTTTGAATGCCGCCCATACCAATAAAGATCTCGTTTTCTGTGGGATGTTTAATCAAAGGACAGATCCCCATTATCTAAAACTCAAGAGCCTCATTGATAAGGGGGAGCTCGGGGAGATTCAGCGCATCCAATGGACCGTCACGGATTGGTTCCGCACGGAAGCTTACTATGGATCGGGTGCTTGGCGCGCCACTTGGAAAGGGGAGGGGGGCGGAGTACTTCTCAATCAATGCCCTCACCAGTTGGACCTCTGGCAATGGTTATTTGGCATGCCTGCCGAAATTTATTCTCAATGTGACTTGGGTCGTTTCCATGACATTGAGGTCGAGGATGCCGTTACAGCTCTTATGCGATACGACAATGGAACCACCGGAGTATTTATTTCTACCACGGGAGAGTCTCCTGGTGTGAATCGTCTGGAGATTGCTTGTGAGCGTGGGTTGGTGGTTTTTGAAAATAACGAAATCCAGTGGACCCGTAACGAGGTCGAATCTTCAACATTTTCCCAAGAAAGCGATCAGGGCTTCGCTAAACCCGATTCCTGGAATGTAGAAATCCCTGTGGACGGAAACGGCGAGCAACACATGGGAGTCTTCAAAAACTTCACTCAAGCTATTCTCAAAGGAGAAGACTTATTCTGCCCTGCTGAAGAAGGGATTCACTCAGTCGAGCTGGCCAACGCCATTCTTTACTCCGGCTTGAAGCACGAGCCCATCAAATTGCCATTGGATAGCGCTGAATACGAAGCCTGCCTCAACAAGCTGATCGAGGAGTCCACCCACGTGAAGAAAGTGGTGGAGAGCAAGGTTGAGACGAATATGAGTGCTTCGTTTCAGAAGAAGTAGGGAGCGAGGGATCTTTGGCTTTGGTCATCCATTCCGTGACCCCAATCATTTCGCCACACGCTGAGATCGGTACAAAAAAATGGCTGCCCGGGCTGGATTCGAACCAGCGACCAAGTGATTAACAGTCACCTGCTCTACCACTGAGCTACCGGGCAGCAAAACAAAGAACGGGAAACAGTTGTTTCTCCGGCCTAAATGTCAACCCTAGCGTGCGCGCAGAATTATTTTTTTTCGGGAGCTCTAAAATTTATGATCTTTTAGTTGATTTCTAAAAGTCAACTGGTACTCTCACTCGCTTTTTCCTTAGTCCCGGTCTGTCAAAAGCACCGCATTCAATATTTGAAAATATCATGTCAGAACTAAACATTTCAGTCAATCCTCGCGAAGAAGTCGGACGGGGTTCAAACCGTCGGCTCCGGAGTCTGGGAAAGTTTCCCGGAGTCATCTACAGCAAGGGGGAATCTCGTTCGATATCGCTTGATAGTAAAGACTTTGCGAAGCTACGGAAAGAATTGATCGGCCGCACGCCTTTGGTTACATTAAATGAAGGGAAGGAAGAAACCCAGGCCTTGATTCAAGATATCCAGGTCCATCCTATCAAAGACTACTTCATCCACGTTGATTTCTATGAAGTAACTCGTGGGGAAGAGATGACTGCGCATGCAGCCCTCCACGTTATTGGTGAGGCTTCTGGCGTCAAAAACGAGGGTGGAAACCTGGAAATTCACCAACACGAGATCGAAGTGAAAGCTCGGCCAAGTAATATTCCAGATTTTATCCAGATAGATGTGACCGATTTGAAAGTGGGCGACATGGTCCACGTGGCTGACTTACCTAAGCTGGAAGGAGTGACTTACCATCTGCATGAAGACACTGTTTTGATTAGTGTAAGTGGTGTTAAGGTCGATTCAGTGATAGAAGCGGAAGAAGCAGCGGCTGAAGCAGCGGAGGCAGATGCCTCTGATGATAAGGCTAAGGCTGATTCGGCAGAAGAAGGCGCCTAAGTTTTTTTAACCCTGTTCTTTGAAAATGTCTGTCTCCGTTTTTGCCGGTCTCGGCAATCCGGGGAAACCCTATTTGAAAACCCGCCACAATGTGGGGTTTCAAGTGCTCGATTCCTATGTAGAGACGAAATCGGGTGAATGGAAAGAAGAGGCCAAGCTTCAAAGCGAGGTCTTTATTCTGAAGCGTGGCCCTCGTACCAGTTACTTCGTGAAACCTACGACCTTCATGAATTTGAGTGGAAATGCGCTTCGGAAAGTGGCCAATTACTACAAAATCCCCCCAACTTCTGTGGTTGTTTTGTATGACGATATAAATCTCGATGTGGGTCGCTTGAAAATCAATCGAACCGGAAGCGCGGGAGGCCATAACGGAATAGAAGATGTTATCCAGAAATTGGGAAACGATTTTATCCGATTCCGAATTGGAATAGGAAATAAGTATCCTCAGGAAATTGACCTAGCAGATTTTGTGTTGGGAAAATTTTCAAAATCAGAGGCAGACGTGATCAATCAACAGACAAAAGACTATCATTTAGCGATGGACGTGCTTCTTACTAGAGGTCCGGTTATTGCTATGAATCAATTTAATCAAAAAATATCCAAGCATGACGCTGACAAAAAGTAATTATAAAACGACTCTTATACTCGACACTCGGGACCAGGATAAATCTGCTCCAGAGTTGCTCACTGACGTTAAGACAACTCTAGAATCACTCGGAGCTACAATTACGAAGGAGGACGATTTGGGTCGTCGTGACTTCGTTCGTGTGACTGATCGACACTTCACTTCAGCGCACTACTTCGAATTGAGATTGGAAGCGCCTCTTTCTTTCGCATCTGATGTACAGGAAAAATTCCGCTTGGATAAAGTAGTATACCGGATCATTGTTCAATCCTGACCCATATTTTAACTCACAAATAGTAAATGTCTTCATTCAACAAAGTAATCCTCATGGGCAATCTCACTCGTGATCCTGAATTGCGGGTCACCGCAGGCGGATTGAGTATTTGCAAGCTTTCCATGGCGACCAACCGGGTGTTTCAAACCAAGGATGGTGAGCGCAAGGAAGAGGTTACTTATGTGGATATCGATGCGTTTGGCCGGCAAGCCGAGACCATTTCCAAGTATATGGCGAAAGGGCGCTCGCTCTTAGTGGAGGGCCGATTGAAATTAGACAGTTGGGAAACTCCTCAAGGCGACAAACGCAGCAAACTCGGTGTGGTCCTTGAAAACTTCCAGTTTACTGGAGGACGCGGAGATGCCGCAGGCGGCGAATCTGGTGGAGGCGAGACAACTCACATTGAGCGTAATAGCCCTCCTTCGCGGACTACTGCGCCGAAGGCCCCAGTTGATGACATTGAAGAAGACGACGTACCTTTTTAATCCTAAATTTAAGTAATCATGGCGACAGCGAATGTATTGTTGATCAAACCCATCCCAGGCCTCGGTGCCGAAGGCGATGAAGCGAAAGTAAAAGCGGGCTACGCACGTAACTATTTGGTTCCCCAGAAATTGGCTGTCCCATTGACGGCGGCCAACCGAAAGCAAATCGAAGCTCTCAAGGTGGCTAAGGCTGCCCGTGAGCAAAAAGAAATTTTCGCTGCGCAAGAGCTTCAGGCTAAGCTGGAAGCAATTCACATTGCTGTTCAAGTGCGTGCTGGCGAAGAAGGTAAACTTTTTGGGGCGGTTACGGCTCAAGACCTTTATGATCATATTAAGAAAGAGGGAGTGGAGATCGATCGCAAAAAGATTCAACTCCCAAGTCCTATCAAGACTCTCGGCAAGCACTCTACTCAAATTAAGCTACACGACGAAGTAGTTTGTGAATTTGAATTTGAGGTAGTGCCGCTTCATGAAGATGAGGGATAGGGGCTTTCTCTAGCTCAATTTACTCATCTGATGTCCACCACTTCTCGTCCAACTCAGGCTTCCGGTAGTTCGCGTTCTGGCCGTGGAGGTCGACACGGGCGTAGTCCCGAGTCTAGTGGAGGATTGATTGGCCGGACGATGCCTCACAATGTTGAGGCAGAGCAGGGGCTCTTGGCCGCATGTATTCTAGACAGTGGAGAAGTACTACCGTTGTGTCTTGAGAGAAATATTCGGCCGGAGGCATTCTATGTGGCTACTCACCAAATCATCTACGAATCTATAATTTCTCTCTATGAGAAGAAGACCGTGGTTGATGAGATTCTTCTAGCAGAAGATTTATCTAACAGAAACGAACTCGATACCGTAGGAGGAATGTCTGGAATCAACCAGATTATGGATCGTATCGAAACGACGGCCCATGCGAGCTACTTTCTCGATATTGTTCGGACGAAATACCTGTTGCGCCGGCTCATTCGATCTTCAACTCATACGGTAGAGCGTTGTTTTGAAGAACAGGAAAACCTGGCAGAGTTCCTTCAGGATGTAGAGACCGAGATTTTCGAGATTGGGATGGATAAATCCGAGGATGCATCTCGCGAAATCAGTCAGACGATTGATGCCGCGGTTGCGATGGTGCATTCGTTTTTGGAAGGTAAAGGTTCGATGCGGGGTGTATCCACGGGCCTTAAAGATCTCGATGGTTTGACGTTGGGCTTGCAGAAAAACAATATGATCGTTTTGGCCGCTCGCCCATCGATGGGAAAAACGAGTCTGGCGATGAACATAGCAGAATCCGTCGCTCTCCCGAAGGAAGGAGAAGGTTCTCCCACTATTATTTTCAGCCTTGAAATGGGACACCAGGATCTGGGTATGCGCCTGCTCTGCGCGCGCGCGCGCGTCTCGATGAGTCGCTTGCAGGATGGTTTTTGTTCGGCTGAGGAGAAACAACTTTTGGCTTCATCGGCTATTGAGCTAAAGAAGGCTCCTATCGTTATCGATGATTCCAGTAATATTACAATCATGGAGCTACGGGCTAAGGCGCGTCGAATTGCGTCTAGAATCCAGAATAAACATGGACGGCCGGTAGGATTGATTGTTGTAGACTATTTACAGTTATTGGCAGGCACCAACCCATCGGTTGGCCGCGAGCAACAGATTTCTGAAATCTCTCGTGGTATTAAAGGATTGGCTAAGGAACTTGAAGTTCCGGTGCTTGTCCTGAGTCAGTTGAACCGTGATATGGAGAAAGAAAAACGTAAACCCAGGCTCTCTGATTTACGAGAATCTGGCTCCATAGAACAAGATGCTGACGTGGTCTTACTATTATCAAAACCTAAAGACTCAGACGATGAGTTTCAGACAATCCAAAACGTGGCCGATTTAATCGTTGCCAAGCAACGTAACGGACCAGTAGGAGAACTCACATTAACCTTTCGCAAGGAATATACCCGCTTTGAGAATTATTCGCCGCAGACCGACCATGAGTCAGGTTATTAGAACGACATTGCTCCTTTTGGTAGCCCTTCCGCTTTTTGGACCGTCTATTTTGTCGGCTCAACAACAGTCAGCAGCGGCCATTGTTGGCAAGCTTGAGATTGAATTCATCGGCGTGCAGAACGTGAACGAGGAGGTTCTTCGTTCAAATATGCAAATCAGACCTGGGATGGAGTATTCGGAAGCAATCGTAGATGATTCGCTTCGTGCATTATACAGGACCGGCTTATTCGAGTATATCGATGTTAAGAGAACGGAGGTCAGTGATGGGAAGCTTGATCTAATCTTTCGGGTTAAATCAAAATACCGCGTGTTGGCCATCTACTACGATGGTAATTATCGAATAACTGAAAAACGCCTCAGAAAAGAAATTTCAACTCGAGCGAATGCGTCACTAAACGAGCGTTTAGTAAAAGAAGATTCCCAGAAACTATTCGAATTTTACCAAAAGCGTGGGTTCACTCAGGCGCAGGTTGATTATGCGATTGATCGTGATCCTGAAACTGGATTCGGTGAAGTTACTTTCACGATCAGCGAGGGCCCCAAGGTTAAGGTTAGTGATGTTAATTTCCAAGGAAATGCCCTAGAGAAGAACAAACGTTTAGTGAAACAGATGAAGACTCGGCCGTGGAACTGGATTTCCTGGTTAACGGGTTCGGGGAAGCTTGATGAAGTTCAATTTGAGGAAGATCTGATTGAGGTTAAGAATTACTACCGGGAAGAAGGGTTTCTCGATGTCGAAATCTATGAAGATCAGATCGAGTACGATTACAGCAAAAAAGGGAAGTTGATCATTAACATTCCGATTACGGAGGGACGACAATATCAGTTGGGAGAGTTAAACGTCTCAGGCAATGAATTGTTTCCTTCAGAGCTGTTGTTAGCTGGAATTGAACTCAAGACTGGCGAAGTGTTTTCTCCCGAAGAAGTGGATAAGGCCCGTGAGGCATTTACCGATTTTTATGGATCCGTCGGTTATCTAGATGCTCGGGTCGACGTTCAAAGAATTCCGAATCTCGAAACCGGTGCAATCGACATCAATTTTGCAATCACAGAGGGCGAGCGCTTCCGTGTAGAATCTATAAATATCGAAGGAAACACCAAGACGAAGAGCGTGGTTATTCTTCGTGAGCTAGCTCTGGCTCCTGGTATGTCATTTGACCTTATACGGATGAAAGTGAGTCAGCAGCGTCTGGAGAATACTCAGTGGTTCGAAAAAGTAGAAGCTACCGATGAGCAGACGAATATTCCTCAGCGAAGAAATCTGAAGGTCACGGTTGAAGAGGGTCGAACAGGTAACTTTACCTTCGGCGCCGGATTTTCATCCATTCAGCGGGCGGTGGGTTTTATTGAGATCAGTCAGGGGAACTTCGATATTTTCAATTGGCGCTCATTCTTTCAGGGGGACGGTCAAAAGCTCCGTATTCGTTTAGAAGCGGGGTCCAGGTCGTCTCAAGTCAGTATTTATTTTGAAGAGCCTTACTCTTT
>CALGUT010000747.1 GCA_937920335.1 uncultured Opitutales bacterium | reverse complement strand
CCAAAGATCGCAGTAAAGTAACCGCCATCCTGGAGGAGATCAGATAGGTGAGGGTAGTGAGGGTCTTTGATCTGATAGAACCCCTCCATCCGGTTGTTGTGAGAATAGAGGCCGGAAAACATCACATTGCGACCAGGCATGCAGTTTCCTACCTGAACATGCGCGTATTGGAATCGTAGGCCCTGTCTGGCGAGCGAATCAATATTGGGTGTAGTATCCGAAAGTCTGCTGCCAAACATTCCAACGGAGTCGCAGCTCATGTCATCCACTGTAACAAAGAGGATATTCGGCTGCTCGGCTGAAACGATCGTCAGGATAAACGACAATAGGACTAGATGGGTTAGAAGAAAGAACTTGCGCATAAGAGTAGACGGTCGTCGTTATGTTAATGTGAGCTCAAGGAATCTGAGGTGTCCAGATATGGGAATTCTCAAGGAGTTCTCGGTAGTTGTTGGTTAGCTTTTTAGAAAGTCGCTTGGTAAGTCTGGGATTGTCTCCTGCCAGATTGCGGGCTTCACCGATGTCGTGGGTCAGATCGTAGACTTCAATCGTCTGTAGTTGAGCATCCATGACTGTTTGAATATTACCTGTGTGGAGGTTTTGCAGCTTCGGAAGATCCAGGCGAGCGAGCACCTTCCAATTGCCATCTCTCATGGCAACTCGATGTTCATTGATAGCGTTGTAGTAGGCCCATACAAGCGGTTTGCTTCTTGTTATTGGTTTGCCAGTTGCAATGCCTATGAGGTCAGTGCCGTCCAGTTGCAGGTTTTCTGGTAGGTCGGCTCCGGCGAGCTTTGTAAATGTGGGTAGGAAATCCAAGGCGGAAAGCGCCTGGCGTTCAACTTGCCCTGATTGTATCCGGCCCGGCCAGCGTAGAATTCCTGCAACACGAAAACCGGCTTCGGTGGTCCAGAGTTTCATGCCGCGAAGAGGCTCGGCTCGACCCCAAGAGTGATCGGCAGTCCGATAGCGGTTGAGTGTTTCGGGGCCGTTATCAGAAGTGAAAACGACCAGCGTATTCTCATCGATGGCTAGAGACTTGAGTGTGGCCAAAACGCGACCGACTGCGCGATCTACGTTTTCGACGTTTGCGAAATAAGCCGCTTCTTTCTCGGTGGCCGCAACCGTGCGATAGGATGCTGTGATTTCTTCTGGAGATGCGATGGGTTCATGGGGTTCATGAAAGGCCATGTAGAAAAAGAACGGTTGGTCCGGATTCTTCTTCTGGTGTTCGGATATCCAGTGGATGCCTTCGTCTGCGACGATCTGGCAACTATATCCCTCGATCGGACCGACAGGCTCTCCATTGCGAACAAAGTTCCGGGGATTTGCATGAGAGGGAGCAGCGTTATTTTGAGTGCCAAACCAATGGTCGAATCCTGCGTCGCCAGGTTGTGGTTGTTCGGGTGAATTGAACAGAGAGTTACAATGCCATTTTCCGGCCATCGCGGTCGCATATCCGGCTTCTTTCAGCAGCTTGGGAATCGTGACCTCTGATGCTTGCATGTGCACTTGTTCACGCGCATCGGGTCTAACTGCATTTCCGGGTGGTATCCAATCGTAGACGCCAGCACGGTTCGGGCTGCGGCCGGTTAGGAGGCCAACGCGAGACGGTGAACAAACGGGTGCTGTCGAGTAAAAGTCGGTGCAGAGGATTCCCTCGGATGCCATGTTGTCGAGGTTCGGAGTTTGGATGTATGGGTGTCCATAAACACCAAGATCTCCGTAGCCGAGGTCGTCGCAAATGATCACGATGATGTTGGGTCTGCTATCTTCTCCGCGCAATGAGATCGCGCTCCAGGTTGTTAGTAGAATAAGAACGGGTATCAGCGGATGCCAAAAAGGGTAGGATTTATGGTTCATGGGATAAGGTAGATTATTGAGCTCAACTGTGAGTATCAGCGGACGAAGGTTTAGGGTAAAGCTTCTGTTGACGGAAATTCTGTATGCGGGAAAATGAGGTTTCTTTCTCTTTTTAGTGTTTACCATTCTCCCAGTTATAAGATGATCTCGAGTCGTATAATTTCCACTATCTTAGTTTCGTTTCTGACTCCGATTGTTTTATCGGCTGATTGGCAAACGGTTGATGACTTTGAGCGTCCAGACTCTCGTTACCATGGGCATGGCTGGGAATCGATGAGCCCCGGTTACTGGAAGGTGGAGGATGGTGCTCTACGTCGCCGTCTGAAGAATTTGGGGAATCGTAATCCTGTCACGAGTTTTCCCTGGCACTGGTCGCAGGGAGGCAAGGAAATCGAAAATCGAAAAACTGAATGGCTACCCAATCTTCCGGTGGGAATGATATGGCGTAGGGATTGGGCATTGACGGGCAATTACAAGGTGAAGGTGGACGTTACGATTCGAGATCTCAACCCTGAAGATCGAGGTGAGCCCAGTGGTTATTTCGGACTGTGTTTCGGAGGCGAGTCTTTGTTTGAAACCTGGGAATTTCGCGGTGCGCCGAAAGGAGCGTCCTCGTGGCTTGCGATTTGGGAGAAGGATGGGACATTCAAGTTATCAGAGCATGGGCAGAAAGGAAAGCCGCTAGAAGGTACCGATTCTGTGAATACGCCTATTTTTGAGATTGGAGATCAAGTGGAAATAACCCTTGAAGTTAACGGTGAGTCTGAGGATACGGCTACCGTTACGGTTAGGCTTGAGCACGGAGGGCAACACTACGCAATCACCAAAGAAAATGTTAATCGAAAGTTGTTTACGGAGGGTTACCTCGGTCTGGCAGGTTACGGTGCGTTGGATTTTGAAGTGAATCAGGTTGAGCTAGAGGCAGAAGAGAACAAGCCGCTACCGATAAACGTGAATGAACTTCATGTGGCGTATCCACTTGGAGATACGCTCGAGATGATCGATGGTGATTGGGTATGTAAATTTATAGCGCTTTTCAGGAGTGACGGAAAAGAGACTGTGATTCGTATCTCTGACTCTAAAGCGCCTAAAGGAGGCTGGGAGAGCGTTCCTGTAGCGGGGACTGCCCCCATCATCGATAATGAGTGGAGACGGTTTACCGCCGCGGTGGATGTGACTCTACCGGGAGATCCTTCGGAGAAGAGCTATTATTACACGGTATGGAAGGATGGTGTGGATGTGACTGCGGATCCTCGATCTGCATCGAAGGCAGATGGCTACCTTGGGCAGCAGTCCTATGTTGGGCGTTTACCTCAGTTGTCTGCGCCTTACAAGGTGGCCACGTTAAGCTGTCACGCGCTGCATCACAATGGTTCTACCTTACCTGACGTGGGAACGTATCAACGAAACTGGATTCATGGGCAGCCCATTGAAGGGGCCTACGAGCACTTCAAGGATTTTGATCTCCAAGTGTTAAACTGGGAAGACGATGTGTGGTACCTTGAATTGATACAGGCACCTCCGAGTACTGACGACGCGTTTAAGATGATCACGCTTTCTATCGCCAATCCAACGAGTCGGTGGCAGATGATGCGGCATTGGAATGTTATTAACCCGGGGGACCACGATT
>CALGUT010000746.1 GCA_937920335.1 uncultured Opitutales bacterium | reverse complement strand
AATGACCGATCAGGAGGCCTCTGAGCGATTGATCGAGGAAACCAGTGCTTTCAAACTAGCGAGCTCGATGTCGTTATCGATGCCCACTCCCCAGAAGTTTCCGTCACCATAGCGCTGGATTTGGACGTAAGCGGCTGCTTTTGTCCCCGATCCAGTGCCAATGGAATGTTCTGAAAAAGAAACCAGATTAAAGTTCTTTATTTTCTCGGTATCGAGAGCATTACAAAAAGCGTTAATCGGTCCGTTTCCACGACCTTGAATCGTCTTGGATTCACCTTTCCAAGTCAGGTCGGCGGCAAGCTCTATTTCCCTCGAAGCGGCGTACCGGGAAACTTCCCTGAAGTCACTCACATTCAACGGGTTAGTTTGATCGGAATAACTTGAAAGAAATGTATCCAGAATTTCTCTCGGCGTTAACTCACGAGATAAACTATCAGCTAGATCATATACCATCTTACCCAATTCAGGCCCCATGGCTTTGGGGATTTGGTAGCCGAATTCGTTTTCGAGAACAAACGCGACTCCACCCTTACCGGATTGGCTGTTGATACGGATGATGGCCTCGTAATCACGTCCGATATCTTTTGGGTCATTCATCAGGTAAGGGACTTGCCATAAGGCTCCTTCGTCTGGATCCATCTGATCCATCCCCTTACGGATCGCATCCTGATGCGAGCCTGAGAATGCTGTAAATACGAGGTCACCACTGTAAGGATGACGGTCGTGAACATCCATGCGTGTGCAGCGTTCATAGACACTCCTGATTCGAGATAGGTCGGTGAAGTCCAAACCGGGATCAATACCCTGAGTATACAAGTTCAATGCTACGATGACGATATCGAGGTTACCGGTCCGCTCGCCGTTGCCAAACAGCGTTCCTTCCACCCGATCCGCACCGGCCAGAATTCCCAGTTCGGTTGCTGCAACGCCGGTTCCCCGGTCGTTATGCGTGTGGAGACTTACGATGATCTGCTCACGATTGGAGAAGTTTCTGCAAAACCATTCGATCTGATCTGCGTGTACATTTGGAGTTGCCAGTTCTACGGTTGCGGGAAGGTTTAGAATAATCTTCTCACCTGCCGCCGGATTCCAGGCGGCAAAAACAGCTTCGCATACTTCGAGTGCATACTCCATCTCTGTGTCCGAGAAGCTCTCGGGCGAGTATTGGAATTCAACGTGAGTGTCCGGCACAGTCGGTACGAGTTCACGAACCAGACGGGTACCATCCACCGCGATTTGCTTGATCGCTTCTTTAGTCAAACCGAAGGTAACCCGGCGCTGAAGCGGGTTAGTAGAATTGTAAAGGTGCACGATAGCTTTGGGAGCTCCCTTGATCGCTTCAAATGTCCTTCGAATCAGATGTTCTCGGGCTTGGACGAGAACCTGAACCGTAACATCCTGAGGGATCAAGTTTTCATCGATCAGTCGCCTCAAGAAGTTGAACTCGGTGTCACTGGCTGACGGAAACCCGACTTCAATTTGTTTGAAACCAACCGATACGAGTAATTGGAACATCTCGAGCTTCTCTTCGATCGTCATGGGAATCGCGAGTGCCTGGTTGCCATCGCGTAAATCGACGCTGCACCAGATGGGTGAAGCCTCGATGGTTTTTCCTGGCCATTGACGATCCTCTAAGACCGGACCTTTAAATGGCTGATACTTGGTAATGGGTGCTTTTTGCATTGGGCCTAAATTTTGAAATGACTTTGCTGTTCAGTACTGAAAATAAATTCTCAGGGTTCTCTTCTTGGTTACTTGTCGAAACCCGGTAAACCACGGGCATAGTATAGTTACTCCCCCCAGGGGAGTAGCAGCATTAGGCCGTTTAGGAAGCATCCTAATAATGGACAAGCAATAATCATTTCTCGAAAAGAGGAGGTTATTCCTTTTCCCATTAGGGCCTGGAGTCAAGTCAACTTTCCTAGGTTGATTCGTTGTTGTCGATGGGATCGCTGGTAGTTTTCCCACTGCTGTTGCTCTTAATATGGATGTCCCGTTGGGGGTAAGGGATCTCGATATTATGCTCGTGAAACAGGTCCCAGATTTCGAGATACACCATACTTTTTATATTGGAGACGCCGTTGGCAGGATCACCAATCCAAAAGCGAAGTTCGAGGTCTACCGAATTATCTCCGAAACCTCGGACGAGGCACTTAGGGGCCGGATCTTTCAATACCCGATCAATGTTAAGTGCGGCATCGATTGTCAGTTGGATCGCCTTGCGCACATCTGCATCATAAGAGATTCCGATGGGCGCGCGGAGTCTTACTTTGGTATCTGAAAATGACCAGTTCTCCACCTGATTGGTAATCAGATTTTCGTTAGGAATCAACGTCTCGCGGCCATCGCGGGTGATTACGGAGACATAGCGAGCGCTGAGTTTGTTGATCCAACCATAAGTGTCGTCAATTGAGATGACATCGCCGGGTTTGATCGATTTATCGAGCAGCAGAATGACTCCACTGATAAGGTTGGAAATGACTTTTTGAAGACCAAAACCAAGGCCCAGACCAATGGCACCGCCAAGGACAGTGAGCGAAGAGAGTTGAATACCAAATGAGTTCAGGCCGATGACGATCGAAAGAGAAATGAGGATGACCTTGAGAATCTTTGCAAATAACACCTCCATCGAGGGAGTGATGTTGGGCATTTTGTGCATCTGCGATTCAGCAGCGCCTGACAAACGAATGCTGAGCCAGATAAGGAAAAGTAGCATAGCCAAGCCCTTGAAGATGCCGAGTAATGTGATTTTAATGCTGCCGAGACCAAAGCTGATCCTCTCCAGTCCCAGTGTGGCAGGTTCGAGGAGTCCAGTTATTCCTAGCAGCGTAACGATAACAATGATGGTACCGAGTAAACGCTGCCAGAACGGCTCGTCTGTCATTCGATTTACGAGAACCACTAGAAACCACCCAATGGCCAGGTTGGAGAAGGGGGTCAGTAGAACGTCGTCGATTCCCTGTTGGAGAATTCCTCCTTTTACCATGGCACATATGAGGACATAGGCTGCTGGCATTGTGAGCGCAGCGCAGGCTGGAACAAGAGTCTTAGATATCCAGGGTGACGGTATGGTGCCTAGCTTCCGGTAAAGCGTCCGTTTCAGCGCAGCCGATAATAGAAAGCTGACGATAATAACTGCTATTATAGTACCTGCCTCCCAGAGAAAACCCGGAGATTGGAAGTAATTCAGGAAGGATTGAGACCATTGCTCGAATTTTTCGGACATTTTGGGAGTTTTGAGAATTCCTGCTCTTCAATCCAGTCATAAAAGCCCACAGAAAATAATTTTAAAAAGGGAGTTGAAATAGGGAGCCGCGTTTCCCACCTTGATCCTCGGCCGGGTCCCATGGGTGCTCGACAGACGAACTCCGCCAGGACCGGAAGGTAGCAACGGTAGTCATGATCGTGCTAGCCGTGGGTAACCTGGTCACTTTTCAAATTTTTACGACGTACTCACTTAATGGCAGAAGGATATCAGGTCATCGCGCGCCGCTGGCGCCCTCAACAATTTGACGAGATTGTAGGGCAAGACCATATCACGAGAACTCTCAAGAACGCCATTACGTCGAATAGGATAGCGCACGCTTATCTCTTTGTAGGACCCCGTGGTACCGGCAAGACGACCACGGCTCGTATGTTTGCCAAGGCTCTCAACTGTGAGGGTGGACCATCTATTACGCCGGACGATGATTCCGATATCTGCAAATCCATCATGGATGGTAGCTGTATGGACGTCATCGAGATCGATGGAGCGTCCAACAATTCCGTCGAGCAGATCCGTCAGTTGCGTGAAGATTGTCAATACGCCCCTGCTCAGTGTCCCTTTAAGATTTATATCATAGACGAAGTGCACATGCTTTCGACCGGTGCTTTCAACGCGCTGTTGAAGACCTTGGAGGAACCTCCTTCGCATGTGAAATTCCTTTTCGCTACAACGGAGGCGCATAAGATTCTTCCAACGATTGTGAGTCGTTGTCAGCGCTTTGAGTTTCGACCGATTGGAGATGATGTGATCTGCGATAAACTCAAGATGATCGCAAAGTCGGAAAAAATCTCAATCGACGATGAAGCCCTAAAATCAGTTGCTCGTTTGGCCAATGGAGGCATGCGGGATGCGCAATCGACGTTGGACCAGCTGATTTCATTTTGTGGTGATACGATTAATGAAGCCGATGTCTTGGAAGTCTATGGCCTCTCATCGCAAGAGCAGATTCACGAACTGGCGACTTTATTGGCTCAAGCAAATTACCCGTCTATTCTTTCAACCGTTGAAGAACTCGCCAAAGGCGGAAAAGACCTCTACCGAATCCTGGTGGATCTCCAGACTTACCTGCGCGAAGTATTGATTGATGGAATCCGTAATGGGGGGAAGACAAGCCTCTTGGGACCGCCGATTCAGGTGGAAAGCATCATGCGCATGATTGATGCCTTGCATCGTGGAGAAGCAGGTGTGAAAATGGGGCTATCCCAGACCGTAAATTTTGAAGTAACCCTTCTTAGGGCCGTGGAAGAAAGCCGAACGCGAGCTATTGACTCCTTGATCAAGGAACTTTCAGCTATCGCAAAGGATGCTCCCGAGGCCTCCACTCAAAAAAAAAAATAGCTGATACGGCAGACGCTTCCGCGTCTGACGCCCCGGTAAAACCGAAGGAGTCTTTGCCGGATTCCTTGGATGCGAGCCTTGAGGCGCAAGCAGAAGCTCTTGCAGCGTCTCTGCCTGGGAACGATGAGCATGTATCTGAGCCACCACGCTCGAAGGGTAAGTCTGAGCTGGCTCGGCATCGCGCCAGTCAGGAAGAAATTGCGGCTTTGGTAGAGAAGCTTCCTCCGCGTGTACGGGAGCAGATGGATGAGTTGTTTCGTGCGAATTACACGCGTATTCAAAAATTGAATATTATAGATGAGAAGCCCAAGACCACCTAGTTTTCAATAGCGATTGAAAACCGTGTGGGGGAATACCCTAGGGCGAGATCATGGGTGGTTTGAGATCGTAAGAGTTGACCAACATGAGAACTGAGAGTTTAGTCTTTCTTAATGCCACTACTTACTGGATTACTCTTTAACCGCTATTCATTTGC